>JBPCWG010000246.1:0-4716 GCA_051009705.1 Methyloligellaceae bacterium
CCCGGATTGCGCCAGCAAATTTTCGGGAGGCACCGGTGTTGCAAAATCGATATCGGAAACCCGCCTCCCGAGAACATTATCCCGGACGGCTCCGCCGACAATGCGCGCCTCATCTCCGGCCCGCTCAACAAAATCCCAAATTCCCTGCAGGACGGGATCCCTGAACCAGTCAAGTTTGGTAAAATCTGGAAGCGGATTTTGTGTCCGGGGGCCTTTCATAAGACATCCTCGATATCTATTCCTGGCTCGATATCTATTCCTGGTTCGATCCCTGCTCCCGGCTCATTGACCATTCTCTTTTACAAACAGATCTCCGGTGCTCAAACCAACATCAGGCGTTGGTGACGACGATAAATGTCGCTATCATCACGATCGCCGTGAGTGCACCGGTGATCGTCAACCAGTCGAAGGGGGCTCCTGTCCAGAGGGCTTCTCCGGGACTGCGCCTCAATGCCCGGTACGCGGCATAAAGCAGGAAGGGGACGCAAAAAGCAATCGCCATCAGAAAGAGTACACGGGGCATCAGACATAAAGCCTTTCAAATAAGTTTCTCAAGATCCCTGCCGTTGCCCCCCAAATATACTTGTCTTCATAAGGCATAGCATAAAAGGTTCGGTGCCGCCCCATGATTTCTCTTTGATGCAGTTCATGATTGTCTGCAGACATCAGAAAACTCAGCGGAACCTCAAAAACCTCGGCGACTTCATTGTGGTCAAGCTGGAGATCGAATTCCGGTTTGACGATGCCCACAACCGGCGTGATCAGAAAACCCGTCCCCGTACGATACTTGTCCAGTACACCGAGGAACTCGATATGCTGCCGATCCAGCCCGATCTCCTCCTCGGTTTCCCGATAGGCGGTATGCAGCGGTGTTTGGTCATAAACTTCGATTTTACCACCGGGAAACGAAATCTGGCCCGCGTGGATGGGAAGTTCATGTGACCGCTGGGTGAGTAACACGGTGGTGGCAGTTGATCGCTCGACAATCGGAACCAGAACAGCCGCCTGACGAAACTTCGCCGACATGAAATCTGCCGGTTTGTTTTTTTCGTCAACATCGAAATCACTTCTCTCGGAATCCGGGCGTGCCATTTCACCCACAGCCGAAAAATCCTTCGATAGTTCGTTTTGCGCGCGTGTACGAATATCTGCAGCAGAAAATTCCGTCATAACTCACTGGCAATTGTGGTTCCAGGCTCTTCGTTTCAGAGTTCACCTTTACCAGTTTTTTCTCCCTGGATTGCAAATATTTCGATTTGTCAGATTAACTCAGTCCACACACTTGGAATCTAAGGTTTTCGTCCAGCTATTCAATAGGTTCGAAATCCGTTGTCGACATGGGAAAAAACACGGAGCCGCTCCAGATGCCAAGAACGGGCAAATCCCCGACCCTCCCTTCCCTGGCCAGGTCAACAAGATCATAGGTCAGGGATCGGCTGACAAGGGCTTCCAGGCGCCCCCGCACATGGAAATAGGCCCGGAACGAACCGTCTGCCGGACTGTGATTAAATCGCAGGGCGTGATCCGGACCGATATCAATTTGTTCTCCTACATTGGTAAAAATTGTGATCTGCTGAGATGCGTGTTCGCCGCTAATTTCTAACCCCACCCCGAGAAATGGCGCGTCCTCGACCGTGATCCCGTACTTTTCAACGGGCGTTACGAGATAGTGGCGACCATCTCCATCTTTTCTCAGGATCGAGGCAAACAGCCGGACAAGAGATTCCCGAGAAATCTTACGCCCCTCGTGGATCCACACACCATCTCGATCAATCTTGAGGTCCAGATCACCGCAATAGTCCGGATTCCAGTTTTCGACAGGCGCTGGTAGAATGATTTTATTTTGAGTAACAGACAGTCTGTCTTTCAGCTTATTTTCCAGATGCCTGACGTTTCTGTCGGAACCTAATTCGTAAGAATTTGATTTTTCTGGCATAGAACTGCGTGTTTTGCTGTGTTTTGAATGAGATATATCTAAGGGGTTGATGAGATAATTCCATAGATCTGCCAGATTTGGCAAATCTCCTTACTTTTCCGCTCATCCGTTCACTAACAATTTTGTGACGATATTTAGCAGCAAACTGTTTCTGTAATCCGATAAACTCCCTATATTGATTGCAGAAGACAAGTAGGGCGTAACCTAGATTGGAAGCTATGACAAACATAAGCCAAACAGACGAAAATATCGTTGAACGCGTCGAACATGTGAGTGAAAAAATTGGCCAGGTAATGGATGCAGCAGCATCGGTGATCTTCGGTCAGCGCGAAATTATCGAACTCACACTGATCACCGTGTTGTCCGGTGGACACGCCCTGTTGATCGGGGTTCCGGGACTGGCCAAGACCAGCCTCGTTGAAACCCTGGGACACGTGCTGGGCCTGGACAATAAACGAATCCAGTTTACTCCTGACCTCATGCCATCCGATATTATCGGTTCGGAAGTCCTGGAAGAAAACGAGCTTGGCAAGCGCCAATTCCGCTTCATCAAGGGGCCGGTATTTACGCAGCTCCTGATGGCCGATGAGATTAACCGCGCCAGCCCCAAGACCCAATCCGCCCTGTTGCAGGCGATGCAGGAACATCACGTCTCGTTTGCCGGTGAACGCCATAACATTCCAACGCCCTTTCATGTTCTTGCAACCCAGAATCCACTGGAGCAGGAAGGAACTTATCCTCTCCCCGAGGCGCAGCTTGACCGGTTCCTGGTACAGATTGATGTCAACTATCCGGATGAAGTGGCCGAACGCAAAATGCTTTTTGCAACAACGGGAACAGAAGACAGAAGCCTGGTAAAAATTCTGTCCGACTCGGAAATCCTTTCCGCACAAAGGCTATTGCGGCAATTGCCTGTCAGCGACAAGGTGGTGGACGCAATTTTGAAACTGGTTCGAGCGGCACGTCCCGGCGAAGACGCTGACGAGCATATCAATCGCCTCGTCGCCTGGGGGCCGGGTCCCCGCGCCAGTCAGTCGTTGATGTTTGCGGTCCGCGCCAAGGCCCTTATTGATGGTCGCCTGGCCCCTTCGGTGGACGACGTCGTCAATCTCGCGGAACCCGTTCTTAAACACAGAATGGCGTTGACCTTCGCAGCCCGCGCCGAAGGTGTCCAGATCGAAGACATTATCAAGCAGCTGTCCGACAACCTCGACAGGGACTGACCGGAAATAAGCCTGATTGGAGTACGCCTGACGTGGCAGAAACTTCCCTGAACGTGCTTAACCAGTATATCGGCAATCTGGAAGAACAGGCTCATCGCCTGGCCGAACGGCTGCCGGAACTTCTGGTCGAGGCTAAGCGGGTTGCCCATACGATTACCCATGGAATTCACGGGCGGCGGCGACGCGGCCCGGGAGAAACATTTTGGCAGTTCCGCCCCTATGAGCAAAGCGATACCGCCAGCGAGATTGACTGGCGACGATCGGCAAGTTCCGACACATTGTTTATCCGGGAACGCGAGTGGGAAGCGGCCCATACGATTTGGTTATGGCCGGACCTGTCCCGATCCATGGGATTTGGTTCCCACCTGTCCCAGGTCACCAAAATTGACAGATCCCTGGTCCTGATGCTGGCACTCTCGGAACTGCTGGTGGGTGCCGGTGAACGCGTGGGAATTGTCGGCTATATGACGCCGACCGCGAGCCGCATGGCCATGGCCAAACTCGCGGAGTCGGTCCTGCAGATGGTCGCCGACGGTTCGCATTTGCAAAGCCTGCCGCCGGATACGCTATTCAGCCCGTTTTCAGAGTTTGTCACTTTTGGTGATTTCCTGGATCGTCCTGAGGAGCTTACTCACGGCTTCAAACAAATAGCCAGCCAGGGTGTCAGAGGGCACCTGGTTCAGATATTCGATCCGGCGGAGGAAACTCTGCCTTATAGCGGCCGAACGCTGTTTGAAGCCCAGGAAGGCAGTCACAGCCTTCTCACCGGTCGTGCCGAAACCCTCAGGGACGGATATACGCTCAAACTTGCGGAACACCGATCCAAACTCCAGGATCTCGCCAAAAATATGGAATGGTCCTTTTTGCTGCATCATACAGACCGGCCGGCCGGGGAGGCCTTGCTGGCGTTATACACGAAGCTGACCGGCCAGGAATCAAACTATCAAACTGCGAGACCAACCGTACAAAAATCCGGTGAAGAGCTGATCCGCAATTCACTGGGTGGAGGACGGATATGAACCTGGGGCTCATTGGCTTTCTCTCACCCTGGATATTAGCGGGTCTGGTTGTCCTGCCCATCATCTGGTGGCTGCTGCGTTTTACGCCACCGCGCCCCCGGCAAATCTGGTTTCCCCCGACACGATTGCTGCTGGATCTGGATTCGGAAGAACAAACGCCGGTGCACAGCCCATGGTGGCTGACAGCCCTGCGGATATTGCTTGCGGCACTGGTGATCCTCGCACTGGCTCAACCGGTTCTCAATCCGGACCGGACAAATCTGAGCGGCAATGGTCCCATATTAATCGTCATTGATAATGGCTGGGCTTCGGCCCCGGTCTGGAGCGATCGCGTCGAAGTGATGTCGAACCTCATCAATCAGGCCGAAAGATTGTCGCGCACCGTTATTATCGCGAATACGGCGGCGACTGGGTCAACTCTCGATCTCACACCCCTGTCGCCGAAAAAAGCCGAGGAACGCGCTGCCAGCCTGTTACCGCAACCTTTCGACCCGGACCGTAGAGAGGTTATCGAGAAGCTGGAATCGGAAATCAGCGG
>JBPCWG010000247.1:0-4056 GCA_051009705.1 Methyloligellaceae bacterium
GGAAACCATATACATATTAGAAACAAAATGATCTGTGATTTTGTCCGCCTTGGGTCAAACTCGGTCATAGTCAGAGCCGCCAAATTACGTCCGCTTTGTTCTCAATAACGGATATTATAGCTGAAGCGCAAGAGAGTCCGTTAAGTTTCGTTGGCGGACAACCGCATTGGCGTCGTCAAATGGTCTTTTGAGCGGAAATGGTGGTTGTAATTATGGTTATGGGAGACGTTTCAATCTCACCATAACCATTGTCAATTTTGGAGAGTCACCTATTTCAGATTGACCCGGTCCGCCGCCAACGATTTGAGGGGACCTTCACGGAAATAAGGGCGATACAGTTCCCGTGTGGATTCCACACCTTTGATGGAACCACGGCCGACAATCCATTTTCCTTCCTCGATGATCAGGTTCATGAGATCCTCGTCGAGATTCATTTTTCGTCGATAGTTCGGCCATGCGGCTTTGATGAATTCCGGGCTCAGGCGACCTTTCTCGATTCGGGCGACGGCTGCTTGAGTCTCCGCGGGATCACTTTCCGCTAATTTCTCACCGTCCAGCAGAGCTTGCAGAACAGCGAGGGTTGTTTTTGGATTATTGTCAATCATATCTGCCGTACCGGACAGAACGAACCGCGTGCGATAACTGTCTACGGGCAGTTCCTGATAGCGGTCGCCCAGAGCTTTTTTGGCGCCGCCGTAGAAAGACGGGAACATTGCCGCCGCATTAATATCACCGCGTGCCAGTGCCGCGACGATATCCGGAGGCGAGACACTGACGATTTCCGCCTTGACGCCGGCACTGTTCAACACGCCTGCCAACATGAAATGCACGTTCGTCCCGATTGTTGTACCGATTTTGTGTCCAGCCAGGCTTTTGGCACCACCGAGTTTTACCTTGTCCGAGGTAATGATGCGCGTGGCAATATATTGGGACATCTCCGCAAGAATCCCGAATTTCTGTTTGCGCATCGCCCCGATAACCGCGGGAAACTCGGCCATCAAAGCAAAATCAAGCTGTCCGCCCATCATCGCCTCAAAAGCTGCGCGTCCGGAGCGGAAAGGAACGACTTTGACCGTCAGGCCATATTTTTTCCAGAGGTTCTTGTCGATTGCCTGAGCCAGTTGCGGGACATCCAGATTGGGCCCACCTCCAAAAGTGATCGACGTTTTCTCAGCCGCCGACAGCGATGTTCCCCATAAACCGATCGATACACAAACCGTCAGCAGAGCAAATAAGCATGTTCTCATAGTTCGCATTTGGTGTTCCTTTCCAATTGGTTCCAATCCCAGTCCATTCAATTTGACTCGTTAAGCCCCTGGACCGGACAAACGGGCTTTACCGGCTATCTGCAGGTTTGCGCAAAAGCCGCATGATACGGTTCCGGTTCGTCAGAAAATCTTCCGTCATTTCGTCAACACGGCGTGGTCTCGCGCTGCCGATTTCAATTGAATCAATAATTTTGCCCGGGCTTGTGGACATGATGTGCACTCTGTCGGACAGGATGAGAGCCTCGTCCACATCGTGGGTTACAAACAACACCGTCGTCCTGTGGGCTTCCCAGATTCCCAGGAGAAGTTCATGCATGATAATGCGTGTCTGAGCATCAAGGGCCCCAAAGGGTTCATCCATGAGCAGGACCTTGGGCGCCGAGGCGAAGGTTCGTGCGAGGGCAACCCTTTGTTTCATGCCTCCGGAAAGCTGCCCGGGATAGGTGTTGGCCCGATCTTCAAGACCGACCTCGCGCAGGGCTTCCATAGCTCTTTCCCTGCGTTCCTTTTTTTCAAGTCCCAGCCGCTTGAGGGCAAACTGCACATTTCCGATGGCTGTAAACCAGGGAAAGAGCGCATACTGCTGAAAGACCACACCGACTTCCGGGTTGATTCCGGTTACGGGGACACCGTCTATCTCGATTGTGCCGCTGCTGAAGGGCACAAATCCGGCAACCGCGTTCAGCAGTGTGGATTTCCCGCAGCCGGAAGGACCGATCAGAGCCGTAAAAGATCCAGCCGCCATGTCAATGTTCGCATCTTTCACGGCAACCATTGTTTTTCCACCAGGCAGAGGAAAGGTTATCGATACATTTTTAATATCGACCTGTCCGACCTCAGAAGACCTAATTTTGGTTTCGGCCATATCCGTCACAACTGTTCCCAATGCACGAGTTTGTTGCTTACAAATACGAAGAACTGATCAAGCAATGCTCCGAGGATTCCAAGCTCTATCAGCCCGACGAACATACGGTCCGTTCGGATGTATTGACGCGCATCCTGCAGGCGAAAACCAATCCCTGCGGAGGCTCCCGACAGTTCTGCAGCCACCAGGCTGAGGAAGGCGAGCGCCGCCCCCAGTCTCAATCCGACAACGATGTGGGGAGCGGCTGCAGGGACCACGACTTCGAAAAATTCACGCACACGACTAGCGCCCAGGGACCGGGCAGCCCGAATGTAAGTCTGTGCGACATGGGCGGCCCCGTGATGGGTGTTCAGCCAGACGGCTAGGAACACGGTGTACGAGATGACGAAATATTTCGATCCTTCTCCAATGCCGAACCAAACGATTGCGATCGGCACGAGGGCGATTGCCGGGATCGGCCGAAGAAGCGTGAGAAAAGGTCCCAGTGCATAAGTAAAGAACGCCGTTCTTGCCGTTAACAGGCCAACGAGAATTCCAAGTGTTGATCCAATTGCAAAACCGATTGCCGCTCTTTGGATCGAAATATTGAGATCGCTTATCAGAATACCATCCTGATAGAGTTCAACGGCGGCGAAAAATACCGCCGCTGGAGATGGAAAAAAATTCTCGTCAATTAAATCCAGAGCGGTGATGATCCACCACAGGGCAATAATACCGAGTATCGATAGGGCAACTTTACCGAATTCCTGAATCTGGTTATTCATCGTCGATGTTCCCTGAAGTCCTCATTCATTTTCATTTCTTTTGTAAGTCCGGGGTTAAGTTATTCCAGAACGATGTGCCGCGGAGGGACCATGACGACGGACAATGGGGGCAGTCTCAACGGTTTCAATGGCTTTTGGTAACGCCTCTCGCAGGAACTGATCCTGATCCCATCCTGTCGCTCTGCCGTTCCCCATTACCAGGTCGCCATCGATAACCACGGCTCGGATCTGATCCCGATTGTAGAAACGTACGAGTTCCCAGGTAAAATCCCACGAGGGAAGAACTTCGGGAAGTTCGGTGTCGAGTACGAGAAAATCAGCGGCAAATCCTTTGGCCAGTTGTCCGGTTTGTTGACCGAGACCGGAAACATCGGCACTCCCCCGCGATGCACAATCAACCCAATTCCACCCGGCGCCCGAAGAAAAATCATTAACCCGCATACCAAATTCGATGCGCTGGCATGCTTCTGCGGCTTCCAGGAGGCGGAATCCATCTGATCGGGTGCTATCTGTTCCAAGTCCAATCCGGACACCGCGCTCAAGATAGGCCAGAGCCGGACAAACCGCATCTCCCTTCCATACGGAAGCGACGGGATTGTAGCTCACGCCCGTGTTCGTGGATCGAATGAGTTCGATTTCACTTTCAGTGACCAGGGTGGCATGATGAAGAATCGTATGATCCCCGAGGCCATTGCAGTCAGCGATGTATTCGGTCGGACGACGGCCGTGCTCAACGACTGAGGAATGAACTTCTGGAATGTGCTCGTTCGCATGGATCTGAAACAGAGCACTATTTTCCCTGCAAAAGGTGGACAGCTTGTCGATCAACTCCTTTGAAGCCCCCTGAACACCAGAGACACAAAGGGAAGGCGTGATCTTGTTTTTCTGCCGGCAGAGATCCAAATGGTCTGCGGCGCGTCTGAGGGCTTCATCAATCTGTTTGAATTCAAACTTTTTCCCGGTCACATTGTCGTAGGCTGCTTTATTGACGGCGCCGGTGCTGGAAATCACTTTGACGCCTGTATCCAAGGAAGCCCTGTGAATAGCTTCGGTTTTTTCCCTATTGATGATGGCGAAATTATTGATCGTTGTGAACCCGCCCCGGAGTGCTTCTAGAAGCATCCATTTGGCACAGATATATGTGGTTTCGGGATCCAGG
>JBPCWG010000248.1:0-2675 GCA_051009705.1 Methyloligellaceae bacterium
TGAATAGATTTCAAGTCGTCAAAGGACGAGAAACTGAGTTTGAAGAGGTCTGGAAATCACGGGATAGCCATTTGGATCAGGTCGAGGGATTTGTTGAATTCCATCTTTTGCGCGGTCCTGAAGCGGATGACTACACACTCTACTGCTCTCACTCGGTCTGGGCCTCAGAATCCGCCTTTGAAGCCTGGACCAAATCAGAACAGTTCAGGAAGGCCCATGCCAATGCCGGACAGACCTCGGGAATGTATTTGGGACCGCCGCAATTTGAGGCATTCCAGGTTATTTAATATCTCTGCACGTCGGTACCTAGATGCCCTAATGGTTTGCGAACCTGAGCTCACCTTACAGAGCTGCGGTTTGATTTGCTTTCCTGGGACAAACCGGCTTGAATAGCTCCTAAATTTCGACACCCGAGCTGGTCAAATACCCAAGTTTAGTCCCCAGCTAATGGAGTTGGCCTGCCTCTGTCTGCATGCACTTGCCCGAGCAGATCCGTACTTGGAGAGTATTCTTTAGAATTATTCTAAACTATTGATTTTATTAGTTTTTAATAGTTCTAAACTGTCGCTTTTTGATTGACAACGAAATGTCCATGGTCTTTCAATTGATCCGACGCTGTTCGGCGTCATTCAACAGAAACCGATACTGGGCTTTTGAACCCACCTATTGGAGGTACAAATGAAGACGGCTTCTCTATTGCTTAGCGTCGGCAGCGCGGCAATTTCCTTTAGCATTCTATTCGGAGTTTCATCAACAGCTTCAGCCGCTGGCGAGGTTAATATATATTCCTACCGGCAGCCGGAGCTCATAAAGCCACTGCTCGACAAGTTTAAGGAAGAAACGGGAATCAAATCGAATGTCCTGTTTCTCAATAAGGGGCTCGTCGCCCGCATCAAGGCTGAGGGTGAGAACTCCCCCGCCGATCTGATTTTTACCGCCGATATTGGCCGTCTCTCCGGCGCCAAGAACGAAGGGGTGACCCAGGCGGTTAAAAGCGACGGCATCAATAGAAACATTCCGGCTCAGTACCGGGATCCGGAAGGCCACTGGTTTGGGCTGACGACCCGCGGGCGCGTAGTTTATGCATCGAAAGACCGGGTGAAGCAGGACAATATCACTTATGAAGAGTTGGCCGATCCCAAATGGAAAGGCAAGATCTGCACCCGTAGCGGACAGCATGTTTACAATATTGCGCTTTTTGCATCGATCGTCGCCCATTCAGGTCAGGAAAAAGCCGAAGCCTGGCTGCGCGGTGTGAAAGAGAACCTGGCGCGCAAACCGGTCGGCAATGACCGGGCCCAGGCAAAAGCCATATTTGCTGGCGAATGCGACATTGGTATCGGCAACACCTACTATGTCGGACTGATGAAGACCAACAAGAAGAAGCCGGAACAGAAAGAATGGGCCAAAGCGATTAAAGTCCTGTTCCCCAATGCCGGTGACCGTGGCACCCATGTGAACATTTCCGGCATGGCCCTGGCAAAGCACGCGCCGAACAAGGACAATGCCATGAAGCTGATGGCTTTCCTGTCCAGTGGTAAAGCCCAGGAAATCTATGCGGAAAAAGTCTTTGAATATCCCATCAAGCCTGGGGCAGAGCCTTCCGATATTGTGAAGTCCTTCGGCAAGATCAGACCGGATACCCTGTCTCTCGACAAAATTGCCAAAAGCCGGAAGGCCGCATCGCAACTCGTCGACAAGGTCGGATTTAACAACGGTCCTGGATCCTGATCCGTAACCCGGTTCCAGTTCTGTTTTTGGTCCCGTTCTGAGCTGTCGGTGACAGCTCAGATCCCCCCATAATTTTAGATACAGTATTTTAGATACAGTGGAGTCGCA
This sequence comes from Methyloligellaceae bacterium, assembly GCA_051009705.1. Taxonomy (GTDB): domain Bacteria; phylum Pseudomonadota; class Alphaproteobacteria; order Rhizobiales; family CAYWUX01; genus JANQOC01. The sequence continues at coordinate 1,840 of JBPCWG010000248.1, forward strand.
CGATGAAACGGAAGGATTCTTCCCGTGTCTTGTCACACCATTTGTCAGGGACGCCTAAAACGAAACGTGAAAAATTTCGACTGCAGCCGAATGAAAACGAACATCTGGTTGGTGTTGGTTTCCGATGCTGGATGGCCGGTTATCAGACCGGGGATATCAATTGCTGGGAAAGTGCCTGGAATCACATCGCTGGGAAGGTCGGCGGGGGAACCGCGAAAGCACTGGTATCCGATCTGTCCTGCTGGGTGCGGACCATTCATACGAAGACCGCGTGTCCCATTGAGGTTTATCCCATGAACTGCGCCGGCTTTTGCCGGGATGAGTGTATGGCGATCTCTCTCATTGCCGCGAGCCAGAATGATCAATGCCCGGCACTCAGGGCCTGTGCCTTCGCTCTACTTGACAGCAACGAACTGGATGACGTCATTGACTCAACCGGCAGATTTGCCATGACCCTGAAACATCATGGTCGGCTGTTGTCGCAAAAGGCGGTGATCAATACCAATAGTTTCATGGGAAATGATAGTGCGAGCGCTATGCACTAGGAGTATAGTTGAGGGTTCGGTTGGATCAAAAATTTATTCAACGGGGAAGTTGTCAAATGTGTAGAATTAAAACTCAGATCGTTCGATTTTTCTGTCTTGCCTTCCTGACATTTTTGACGGTCACTCTGTCGTGGGCGACTCAGGCCCAAACGGGCCTGAAAGACGTGCTGACCAATTACGCGAACATCGCCGAGGCCAAGTACCAGGACTCTCTTGCCACTGCAAATGAGCTTCAGACCGCTGTTGAAACGTTTCTGAAGACACCGAACCAGAAAAATATCCAAGCGGCAC
>JBPCWG010000249.1:0-3208 GCA_051009705.1 Methyloligellaceae bacterium
CGTTATGTTGCCGTTGGACCTGAGTGTGGATTGTGGCCGGATGATCTGGCGCACGATCCTGAGAATCGGCCTTATTCAGAATTTGGATGTGCCACACAGAGAAATCTGGCGGCGGCGATTGACAATCCCCGGGATCTGATTGAACCGCGCGGAACCACACCGAGATCTTCCGAAAGACGATCACGCGCCTGGGATTCTTATGTGAATGGCGAGAGCACGGTTTCCGAGAAATCTGAAGATGAAGCCGGCAACATTAGCGAAATTGGCAATTAATTAGAGCGTTTGAACACGGAGTAGGACATGGCAGATGCTGCTGAAATAAAAAATGCTGACGAGCAAGCGGCTCATCAGAAAAATCAGGAGTTAAAGGCACGCCCGATACCTCGGATAACCATTCAATGCTTCTGTGAGAATGATGATTCGGCAGGTGTTCTGCAGACGGTGTCGGAAGATCGCCGTCTCATGAAGACACATGTGAACATTCAATCCGGAGGTATAGAAGCCGGAATTGCCTACTTTGCAAATTCGCCGACACCCAATCTGATTGTTCTCGAGTCTTCAAAGACACGGGATGCCATGCTGGCGGATTTGGATAAGCTGGCGGAAAGTTGTGATCCCGGTACCAAAGTCATTATCGTCGGTCACTACAATGATGTTCTGCTTTATCGGGAACTCCTGGAACGCGGCGTCAGTGAATATATTGTCGCTCCTATCGAACCTGTCCAGGTCATGGAGGCTATAAGTAATCTGTTCAGTGAACCCGGAGCCAAGCCCGTGGGGCAAAGCGCTGCCTTTATTGGTGCCAAGGGGGGTATCGGTTCAAGCACGATTTGTCACAATGTCGGCTGGGCCATATCGGAGACATTGAAATCCGAGGTTGTGATCACCGATTTCGATTTGCCGTTTGGGACGTTAGGCCTTGATTTTAACCAGGATCCTATTCGTGGGATTGCCGACGCCCTGTTTGCACCGGAACGACTGGATGAAGTGTTGCTGGATCGATTGCTTGTAAAATGTTCCGAACATCTGAGTATTCTGACCTCTCCGGGAACGCTTGATCGAGAATATGATCTGGGGGAAGAAGCTTGCGAAAAAGTACTGGAGATTATCCGGCTGAACATTCCCTATGCGGTAATGGATCTGCCTCACGTCTGGACAAAGTGGTCCAAGATGATGCTCCTTCAGGCCGATGAAATTGTGGTTACCTGTGCCCCCGATCTGGCAAATCTGAGGAATGCAAAAAACCTCATCGATCTCATCAGGGGATACAGAAAAAACGACAACCCGCCTTATCTCGTCCTGAATCAGGTTGGTATGCCGAAACGTCCTGAAATTTCGGTCAAGGATTTTGCCGAAGCGATTGAGATTGAGCCAAGCGCCGTCATTCAATTTGATCCGGAAAGTTTTGGAATGGCAGCGAATAATGGTCAAATGATTGAAGAAATTAACAATAAAGCAAAATCTGCGGTGCAGTTTAAAGAACTGGCACGAATGCTGACACATCAGAATACTGAGACAGAGGCAAGTGGCAAAGGTTCACTTCTCAGTCCACTCCTCGGTCGTCTGGGGAAAAAATAACGTAACCGTTTTTTAGTGGGGAATTACGAAAGCTATGTTTGGTAAACGATCATCTTCGGATCAGAGGGGCTTGGTACCGGTTGAGGAGAAACCGGCATCCGAGAACATCGAACGTGCAGCGACCGAAAAACCGGCTGAGCAGAAGCCTGTTGAACCTGATGTCGTGCACCAGGAGCCTGTACAGCAAGCGCAACCGGAACCAACACAAATGCCGGTTGCAGAACCCCAAACAACCGCTAAATCCGTAGCAAGCTTCGAACAGGAAGAAGCGGTATCGACGCTCGATGATTCAAACTCGAGAGCGAATAAATCTCGTGAGTATTATGAGGTTAAGACGACGGTCTTCAATGCGCTCATTGATACGATCGATCTGACGCAGCTCGCCAAACTCGATGCCGAAGCGGCACGGGAAGAGATTCGTGATATCGTAAGCGAGATCATCTCGATCAAAAACGTTGTCATGTCGATCTCTGAACAGGAAGACCTGCTCGAAGATGTCTGTAACGATGTTCTTGGATTTGGTCCCCTTGAGCCGCTTCTGGCACGTGATGATATCGCCGATATCATGGTCTGCGGTGCAGAAACAACCTATATCGAGGTCGAAGGTAAGGTCCAGAAGACGGGCGTGCAGTTTGCTGACAATTTCCAACTGATGAATATTTGTCAGCGGATCGTGAGTCAGGTGGGACGTCGGGTCGATGAATCCAGTCCTATTTGCGATGCGCGCCTGCTTGACGGTAGCCGGGTCAACGTTATCGCGCCACCATTGGCTATTGATGGGCCTGCTCTCACAATTCGAAAGTTTAAGAAGGACAAGCTCACTCTAGACCAGCTCGTGAATTTTGGATCGATTACTCCCGCTGGTAAAGAGATCTTGAGTATTATCGGTAAAAGCCGTTGCAACGTTGTGATTTCCGGAGGTACGGGCTCAGGAAAAACGACCCTGCTAAACTGTCTCACCGGATTTATCGAAAAAGACGAGCGAATTATTACTTGCGAGGACTCGGCCGAATTGCAACTGCAACAGCCCCACGTTGTTCGCCTGGAAACGCGACCGCCCAACATCGAGGGTGAAGGCGAAATCACCATGCGGGAACTCGTCAAGAACTGTCTTCGAATGAGGCCCGAGAGAATAATTGTTGGTGAGGTTCGTGGTCCCGAGGCTTTTGATCTGCTGCAAGCCATGAACACCGGTCACGATGGATCCATGGGAACGCTACACTCCAACAATCCCCGGGAATGCATCAGCCGACTCGAGAGTATGATTATGATGGGGGGATTCTCGCTGCCCGCGAAGACGATCAGGGAGATGATTACCGGATCGGTCGATATTATCGTACAGGCCAGCCGCTTGCGAGACGGTTCGAGAAAAATCACCCACATTACCGAAGTTCTCGGAATGGAAGGTGAAGTTGTCACCCTGCAGGATATCTTCGTCTACGAAGTCACCGGGGAAGACGAGAATGGAGATATTGCAGGTCGGCATCGGTCAACCGGAATCGCCCGACCGCGGTTTTGGGATCGAGCGGCTTACTACGGTGAGGAGCGTAATCTCGCAAAAGCCCTGTCAGAAGCCGAAGTAGAGGAAATGGGAGATAGCTTTGCTTAGTCCAGAAATCATTTTCATGGC
>JBPCWG010000250.1:0-7559 GCA_051009705.1 Methyloligellaceae bacterium
GTACAGGATCCACACGCCAGCAGACGCAACACAGAATGAAGCTGAAATAATATTGTCAGTGGAATCGCAATCCAAATCGGATCAGGTGGAGCGACTACAACCAATCCGAAAATAAAAGGTACGAAAATACGTGCGAATCTTACATAGAGATTATGTCCGGTTGAATGCCCCGCACTTTCTCCGGGAAACTTTTCGTCGAGTCCATTTATGGCAAAGTTTGTGAGGGAAGTATTATAAGATTTTCCCAACAGCCAGACCAATTTATCGCGGGTGGTAATCGCGATTGGCAGTCCAGTTGATCGGGTCTCAAGCAGTATTTCGGAGAGAAATTGCGGCGTTAATATTTCTGCCGGGAGACAAAGAAATCGCCGACCATCATTGCGTTCAATCCAGAGGCCCGATTTCAGTAGCTTATGGTGTTCGCTACACTTTTTTTCGATGAGAGGTCGCAGCACCCACCGGGGATGAATAAATTCAATCCGGAAGCTATCAGCTAGAATTCTGGCATATTGATCAGGGGAAATTCGATTTAAGGCGAGAAGAGCGTGCTCAAGCGGAATTTGCCATTTTTTGGAGAAAACAGATGCTGATTGAATTTCTCGCGAGCAAACAATAGTCGAAATTTTCTGGCTAGCCCGGTAGATTGGGCAATTGGATGGTGCTGAAAGAGTCGAGTTGCCTTGCCGTTTGTTTTGCCTTCGATGAATGCTTGTCTTTTTTTTCCGGGGCTTATTATCAAAATTGTCAAATAACAATTCTGGATCTTTTAGATGGTATTTATTATTACTTGAGCTCAAAACTATTTACTTCTTTAAATATAAAATATAACAAATAAAAGTTCATTATTTAATTTTGTTACATCAATTTATTTGATCTTTATAAAGGTAAATTTTCTAGATTGTGGATAAGTCTCTTGACCATTATGTAAAGAAAGATGAACAAACTGATTTGGCAGACAAAATGATCCATCATCATCGTCACGCTTCATATCTTCTGTTCCGGTTCCTCTTTGTTGTGCTGTTTACCGTATCATTTGCTCAGAATTTGGGGGCTCAGTCAGATGGAAATCGCAAAGCCCCGGATCAAACAGAACAGAACCCCGCGGAATCCGGGGCAGATTCCATATGGCGGGGGTCGGTTTTAAGATTTCTCACGGATACCGATTACCCGCCCTTCAATTACTATGATGAAGATGGATCACTGGTTGGATTTAATGTCGATGTTGCGCGGGCCATCTGTCTGGAGCTTGATGTCAACTGTGAGATCCAGGCCGGAAACTGGGATCAATTGATTCCCAATCTTAACAGGGGTGATGTTGACGGCGTTATAGCGTCACTGTCAATCAACTCACAAAATTTAGCCCGAGTGACTTTTACCGATCGCTATTTCAAATCTCCCGCCAGGTTCGTTTCGCGAGCCGATGAAAACGAAGTTGATGTTACACCGGAGGCCTTGGAAGACGCCAAACTCGGTGTGATTGCAAAATCGGCGCATGAAGCCTATCTCAAGGAGTTTTTTAGTGAATCGGAGATCACAACCTACGAAGATCAGATCAAGTTGCGGGAAGCCCTGATTTCGGAGCGGGTTGATTATATATTTGCGGATGCCGTGGGTCTTATGTTCTGGATCAATGGTACGGAAGCTGTAGGGTGTTGTGTATTCCGGGGCGGGGCATTTACGGAATCAAAATACTTTGGAGACGGTATCGGTATTGCTGTAAAAAAGGGCAACCACAAATTGCTAACCGTATTGAATGATGCGCTCAATAGTATTCGCAACAGCAGTCGTTACGAGGAACTTGTGCTTCGATATTTCCCTTTCAAGTTTTATTAATTTTCCCAGCCTGTTACTTGAGAGGAGGAAGGTAACATTGTAAATATCAGATAGTTACCTAAACTACTGCGTGGCGCGCACGTGCACCACGTTCAATTGCCGAAACCACCAGCTTATCGAGCCGCAGCCTGTCGCGCAGCATAGACAAAAACCTAAGTTCTTCCTGTTTTACATCGAGGTCGACCGCCGCAATTTCGACGGCAACAGCGTAGGCCGTTTCATAGAGCTTTTGCGGCAGGCTATTGGCAATGGTGTCCAATACATCGTTGAGACCATTCTCTCGTCCCAATATTTCTCCGCAAGCCTGAGCTATCTGAACGATGTTTTCTTCGTCGAATTCAGCGAATGCCGGTAGGGTGGTTGCAATATTGCCGATCCTGGAAAGCTCGGTATCCGACATCTGGCGATCAACTGCCGACATCGTCACCATGGTATAGATCAGGGCTTCATGGGGGTTAACAGAATCGGACATAAAAAGAGCGCTCCATCTCATTATCGCATTGTAATGCTGCTCATTTAGCGATTATCAATTTGGTATCAAGGTTTAATTGTGTAACTGATATCAATATTTCTCCAGTGAGCCAATGCAAAATCGGTCGAACATTGGCGGTTTGGCGATTGACGGATGTATGGTGTGTCTTTAGTTTGCCGCGGTCGGAATGCGAGCCACTAGTCCCGAGATTGTTCAAATTCTGACCCGGACCGAAGTTTCGCACGCGGCCCCGAATTAATTAGAAAAGAGATTGCCAAATGGCAGACATCATAGAGTCTCAAATCGTGGAATTGGCATCGCAGAACAAATCCTGGCCGTTCGATGAAGCCAGAAGGCTTCTCAAAAATATCGAAAAGAGGAAAATAAAGCCGGACCAGGTTCTTTTTCAAACCGGCTACGGCCCCTCGGGGCTGCCCCATATCGGTACGTTTGGAGAAGTCGCCAGGACGACGATGGTCAGGCATGCCTTTCGCGTTCTGACTAATGATGAGTTGGATACACATCTAATTTGTTTTTCTGACGATATGGATGGATTTCGTAAGGTGCCGACAAATGTTCCGCAGCAGGAACAACTTACCGAGTTTCTGGATTTTCCGCTGACAAAGGTGCCGGATCCATTCGGCACTCATGAAAGTTTCGGGGCTCACAACAATGATAGGCTCAAGAACTTCCTCGACACATTTGGTTTCGATTACGAATTTTACTCGTCTACCGAGTGCTATGACAGCGGCATGTTCGACCAGACTTTGCTGACCATGCTGGAGCGATATGACGAGGTAATGGAAGTCATTCTGCCGACTCTTGGCGCGGAAAGACAGCAGACTTATTCTCCGTTTCTTCCTGTTTGTCAGAGAACCGGCCGCGTCTTGCAGGTACCGATGATCAACCGGGATAACAAGGCCGGAACGATCACTTATGTGGATCCCGAGACAAATGAAGAGATTGAGACACCTGTTACCGGTGGACGGGTCAAATGCCAGTGGAAAGCAGACTGGGCACTGCGCTGGGCCGCGCTCGGGGTCGATTATGAAATGGCTGGTAAGGACCTAATCGAGTCCGTGCGACTCTCAAGCAAGATTTGCCGTATCCTGGGCGGAAGACCGCCGGAAGGCTTTAGTTATGAATTGTTCCTGGACGAAAAGGGAGAGAAGATTTCCAAGTCAAAGGGCAATGGTTTAACCATCGAGGAATGGCTGACTTATGCCACGCCCGAGAGCCTTTCGCTTTTCATGTACCAAAAACCCAAAACGGCAAAACGTTTGTATTTTGACATTATTCCGAAAACTGTCGACGAATATCTCACCTGGCTGGCGAAATTTAAAAACCAGGAACTCGGTGATCAACTGAGTAATGCGGTCTGGCATATTCATGAGGGATCCCCACCGTCATTTGAACTCCCGATATCGTTCAATCTTTTGCTGAACCTCGTAAGTGCCTCGAATGCGTCCGACAAAGATGTTTTATGGGGATTTATCCGCCGCTATGCGCCAGACGCCGATGAGACAACACACCCGCTGTTGGACAAGCTCGCAGGTTACGCAGTCACCTATTTCCACGACTTCGTAAAACCAACCAAAGTTTACCGTGAACCGACGGAAACTGAACGTAAAGCGCTTACTGAGTTGCGGGAAAGATTGGCAGAAATCGACTCCGAGGCAACAGGTGAGGAACTTCAGTCCACGGTCTACGAAATTGGAAAATCCAATGAATTCGATAACTTAAGAGATTGGTTCCGGGCACTCTACGAGATTCTTCTCGGGCAAAGTCAAGGACCCCGGTTCGGATCGTTCATCGAAATTTATGGCATTGAGGAAACGCGAGATCTCATTCATCGCGCCTTGAATGGTGAGAATCTGGCGACATCCTGACCTCTCATCTTGTTACACTTTTGCCCACCTGGAATAACAGTGCTTGCCGTATCTCAATTGCGGCATTAGTTTTCTTTTTCAGGTGGGGTGATGGAACAATACATTTACAAGATTTGTACACGTCAGGAATGGGACCTGGCTTTATCCAAGGGCACTTACCAGGGTTCAAAGGATGATTTGAGAGATGGATTCATCCACTTTTCAAAATCCACGCAACTTAGAGAAACGGCCATAAAGCATTTTTCCGGTCAACCCGATTTGTTATTGATAGTCGTAGATGCAAGCAAGTTTGGTGAAGAGCTTAAATGGGAAGTGTCACGCGGAGGAGAGTTGTTTCCCCACCTCTATGACAGTCTCAATATTTCCCTGATTAGCGGGCAATATGAACTCCCTCTCAATCCGCAGGGGGAACACATTTTCCCAGAGGAAATTGCAGAATGAGTTTTGATCTCTTCAATTTTGCGAAACCTGTTCTGCACAATCTAGATGCGGAACTGGCACACAGGCTGACTTTGCTTTCTCTTAATGTGGGTTTATATCCGCGGCAAAAATACGAAGACGATGAACGGCTGGGACAGACAATTTGGGGATTATCATTTCCCAATCCGCTAGGCATTGCTGCGGGATTTGACAAGGATGCCACCGTCGTCGACAGCCTGTGTAATCTTGGACTAGGTTTTGTCGAAGTTGGAACGGTTACGCCGCGGCCGCAACCGGGCAATCCAAAACCACGCATATTTCGCCTTCAGCTGGATCGCGCCGTTATCAATCGGCTTGGATTTAACAGCTCAGGTCATCAGGCGGTTTACGATCACCTGAAAGCGCAGAAAATTCCGACTATCCTTGGTGTCAATGTGGGAGCAAACAAAGATAGCGCAAACAGGGCTGAAGACTATGTTGAAGGCCTGCAGAAATTCATCGAGTTTGCAGACTACTTTACGATCAATGTTTCGTCTCCGAATACACCCGGGCTTAGAGAATTGCAGAAACCGAAGGAGCTTACGGCACTGCTGTCCTGGCTGATTGCCGCACGAGGCGCTTTGATGGAGGCTGGCCACAAATGGTGTCCGCTTTTGGTGAAACTGGCCCCGGACATGGAGCTTAGACAGCTGGAACAGACTGTTGAATGTCTGCTTGAGCATGAAATTGACGGAATAATCATTTCTAATACGACGACCGGTCGAGAAGGATTGTCGGACCCGGTCCTGGCCCGGGAAAGCGGCGGTTTGTCCGGGCGTCCCCTCTTTCAGAAATCAACGGAAATGCTCGCCAGGGTTTATTTGATGACCAAAGGCAAGGTTCCGCTGATCGGCGTCGGAGGTATCGAATCCGGAGAAACCGCCCTGGCCAAGATTGAAGCGGGTGCATCCCTGCTGCAATTATATACGGGGCTTATTTATTCCGGTCCAAAACTGGTGGGATCAATAAAGAAGCGGCTTCTTGAAGAAATCGAGCGTGAAAAGCTTCGCGATTTGCGATCGCTCATCGGCAGCAAGGCCGAACATTGGTCCGCAAATGCTCCGACCCTTGTCTAACGGGGGCTAACGGGACGCGTTTTCATTTTTCAAACCGCTTTTGTTCGCCTTGAAAATATCCCTTTCCAGAGCCGGTATGCGCATATGAAGTGCGACGGTTCGTGCAAAGAAAAAGACCATTATTGAACCCCAGAGCCCATGATTGCCGAAAGAGGGCGTCAGAACGAACCATGCGCAAAGATAGGCCATCAGACTGAGGATCATCATATTGCGCATGTCTTCTGTGCGCGTAGCGCCAACGAAAATGCCGTCATACTGATAAGCTCCTACTCCGACCAAGGGCGCGATAATCAGCCAAATCATATAGTTGTCCGCAACGTCTCGGACGGCTTGGTTGACGGTCATGAAACTTACCAGCAAACTTCCACCGAAGAGAAACACCGCGGACAGGATAACTGCCGTTGCAAATGCCCAGAGAAAGGACATTGCTTTGGCTTGGCGGAAGCTAGTGAAATTTATTGCCCCGATGGCACGACCCACAAGTGTCTGAGCCGCATGGGCGAATCCGTCCAGAAAGTGCGCCGAAAACTGCAGAAAATTAATCAGAATAGCATTGGCCGCCAGCACGATGTCGTTCATTTTCGCACTTTGAGCCGTGAAAAACGAAAATGCGAAAATCAGGCACAAGGTGCGGATCATAATATTGATGTTGATCGTGAAAATGCGCCGCATGGCCTCGGGGTTCCAGATCGTTGGCCAGTCGATCTTGGTCTTGCGGCGTTTTACTTCCTGAAAAATGAGGGCGAGACCACCGAACAGGGCAATGTACTCGGCGATCAGCGTGCCAATCGCAACGCCTTCGACCTCCATGCCGAAAATCATTACGAACATGGCGTCAAGAATGGCATTTGATCCATTGAGGATGATCTGCAGAAACAGGGCTGCACCGGCTCGTCCCAGGCCTACAAGCCAGCCCAGGATTGTGTAATTGACAAGTGCAGCGGGCGCGCTCCAGATACGGATGTCGAAATAGAGCCGGGCACCCTGTTCCACTTCGAGCGAAGCATCCAATACATAAAATGACAGGCTTGCAATCCCGGGCTGCAGAAGGATAACGAGCAATCCCAGCCCCGATGCGATGATCGTGGCTCGATAGAGTGTCGCCAGAACTTCCCGATTGTCGCCGGCACCGTCAGACTGCGCAGTCAGTCCGGAGGTCCCCATGCGCAGGAAACCAAATCCCCAAAAAATCATGGAAAACAGGATGGCTCCGACAGCAATTGAGCCGATGAGATGCGCTTCGCCCAGTTGACCAAGAATAGCGGTGTCGACGATGCCGAGAAGAGGAGTTGAAATGTTTGATAAAATTATGGGTACGGCAATGAGAAGTACGTCTCTATGCCTGAGACTCGGATAGGACAAACATCTCTCCCGTCACCACGACCAATGCCAAAACTAATTAATTTGATCGGGTATTATGGTTATCAGGATTTGGGATTGTCTCGCGACTTGCCGGCCGTTTTGATCAACCGCGCGACAAACCAGACTGGAAACACTATAACAGCGCCCAACAGGAAGTAGGTGAATAACCAATCAAACGCATCGAAACCGAGATTATATATGCGAACAACGAGATTTCTCAGGCTGTTGACGATGTCGAATGCGTCGAGACCGAGAACGCCAAGTACGATCCCTATGACCAGTGACAATATAACCAGTCTCAGGATAACGCCTGCCGGACTGCCGCCAAAAAACCGTTCCATTATTCACTCCAAATCATCGGCATTACGACGAAAGGTCGTAGGGTCTATCAGAAACGAAGGTTGCATATCACAATATTGACTCTAAGGCGATAGTTACACAAATGAGAACTTACGGTTAATTTTGATT
>JBPCWG010000251.1:0-9727 GCA_051009705.1 Methyloligellaceae bacterium
TCTGGTATATTCGGCGCCGTCGATTTCATGCGCCGAGCCTGGAGTGATCGAGAGATAGCGCCCGCCGAAATCTGTGTTTGCGCGCATGTTTTCAAACGCTTTGACGGCAAGATTTTCCAGGGTAAGTCGCTGTGTTTTGTTCATCGCGCCTGGCAATGGGAGTGTGTTGACATTACGTGCCACACGGACGCGCATGGAGACATCTTCAAGGCGTTCGTCGATATTTTTTAGGTCACATGCCGTGTATTTGAAATTCCAATCGTGCTGTTGACAAATATCGATTTCAGCAGGGATGCCGTGATAGTCGCGGATCATCGGATCCAGGAGCGTGGGAAAATGTTCATAGTCATCGGGGTGCATTGCGTACGCCCCCATCTGACTGTCGGCATTTTCGATCCCCGTCTGGATGATTTTCGTCAATCTCTGACGCGAAGGATCGTCCAGACTGCGAAAATAGTCCTCGTCGAAATGACGTGCCATCAAGTTCTCTGGATTGTTTTGTCTTATTGTCTGGATGGCCGCAATCACCTGTTCGGGGGTCATGATTTTTGCCTCTATGCAATTTTACGATGTCATCCAACATTGTTGGGCGACCGCTTTGAAGTGTGAGCTTTCCGATTTCATTTGACAACCCTCTGAGACCGTCGACCAACAATTCAATTTCGAAGTCGCATGTCCTCTTGGGGGATTCAAGTACTGATCGAGTGGACATGTAAGCGTCAGACTTCATTGCCCCTTGCAGCTGTGTACCGAAATCTCAATTGGTGAATGATGTTGCGATAGCGAGCCGGATGTGTTCAAGTCGGGCCTGCTGAAAACAATTAAAGTTAGAAATATTGGGAGGGAGTATGTTTGCCAGAATTTCCAGATATCGTATGAAGCAGGAATCAGTCGAATCCGCTACGGCGTTGCTGAATGATTTGAAACCCCAGATCATGTCGCTGCCCGGTATTCTGAATTTCATCAATGTGATGAATAAAGACGGTAGCGGATACGTGATTTCCGTCGTCGAGAGCGAAGAGATTTCCAATGCCAATCAGGATAAGGTTCAGGCTATATGGGCCCAGTTTGCGGATTATCTCGCCGAACCGCCGGTTATCGAAGGCTTTGATGTCCTGATGAACGAGTCGAACTGACGGATTGTGAAGGCTGGCCCCGCGTTTCGGCTTTGCTCAATTGGCGACACTCTATTGGGGCCAAGCTCTTTATTGGGGCCGAGCTCTTCCTAGCCGAACTTCGCCTTGTTGGACCACGATCCGCAGATCAGGGATGTCTGTACACCCTGGTTGGACATCTGCAGCCCTTTCCATATCGATCTGTTGTTTCACTCTCGGGATCGCATGCGTTGGGGCAAGTCAATGCTTGAACTCCAGGGCCTTTACCGGGGCTCTGGTTAACGGTTTTTCCCTGCCGGATCCTGCCGCGGAAGGGAAATACCGGGTGCAGTGAGGCCGGATGATTCTATGGACTCTGTTTTCCCGAACCAGGGTTTCAAGGCGGCGTTGAAGCGTTCGTCTGTGCAGTGCGAATTCACAATGCGTTTCAATATCATGGATCGTCAGTCCACATGCTGACGAGCGGATAATCGCTTCAAGTGAAATCAGCTGGTCGGCAATATGCTGTCGGCTCATTTTCCAGTCGGTCCATATTGCTTCGCATGGGCATTGAAGATTGTTGTCAGCGTATTGCGCTTATAATCGCCGCTCAGCGTGTCCCGGCGTTTGCCATTGCCGTCAAACAGCAGCAATGTCACATGGGGTACACCATGGGAAGTTGCAAATTCGCGCCCCTTTTTGTTCCTGATGTTGGCGACAAGATATTGCAGTACATCATTGTCGACGGACTTCAATGCCTTCCGCGTTTCCCTCTGCAGAGCCTGGCAGCGGGGACATTGCGGATCATGAATCTGGACGATGGCCGGCTTGCCGTTGCCAATACGCGTCAGGTCCTGTTCGGTGATCGTTGCCATGACCTGGTCAACCGTATACCAGACAATGCCCATTGCGATAACGACCAGAATTCCCCAGCTGTGGGTTATGGCCAGGATATCGTTTACCCCCGGCTTTGCTCGCTTGGAATTTTCACTACTGGCGTTGCGCGCATTGTTCTTTCTTCTATTTGTCTGACCATGGCGTCGTTTCTTTGCATTTTTCTTCATCGTTGATTTAAACCTTCGAACTTGAGTGTTCCCGTTGCACCACCTCGACGGCACTTTCATCCGGATGGTCGGGGCCGTTTCTGTGGTGAGCAGAATGATTTCAATGAATGTCGTGACCATTTGGAAGACGCTGAGCATCCCCAGGATTGATGCACGTCTCGCGGATGTTGGAGATGAAAAGCAGGCTCTTGAACGCCGGCTTGATCAGCTCCTCATCCTCCGGGATCGCATCAATCTGATGCGAAAATGCTTTCCATGTTGAAAGCAGGCGTCAGCGATGCGACCTTGTATTTCTTCCAGGTCACGACGACTTTCGCGCCGATCGATGTCTGGTTGTACAGGTCGATAACATCCTTGTTGTACATTCTGACACAACCCTTCGATACGGCCTTTCCAATCGTCCAGGGAGCATCTGTGCCGTGGATTCTGTAAAGCGTGTTCCCGAGATAGAGTGCTCTGACACCCATTGGATTCTTGGGGTGTCCGCCAGGAACGAAAGCCGGAAGTTTGGGATTTTCTCGTCGCATGGACGCGGTGGGTGTCCAGGACGGATTTACTTTTTTCCGTGAGACCGGCAGCGTTCCCTCCCAGTTTGAAATCGATCGCGGTATGGCGATGGGATAGGAAATGGCTTTGCCTTTCTTCAGCACTTTGTAAAGTTTCCGATCGCCAAAACTCACGATAATTGTCCCCGGTCGTTCTTTTGTTTTTAACGACACCTTTTTTTTGCCGGATGTCGGGCTGCCGAACAAACTTGATTGTGCGCTAACGGGTTGGACAAAGGCCAACAGGGATGTAATTGAAATCGCCAGGATTGCGAACTTTCGGGTGAAAATTCGATGCATGTTTTTCTCGCTCTAAATCTAATTTTAAATCAACCAAAGGTTTGCGGCTCTTGATGCTGGGCATCAGAGTCGAAGAGATTCAAAACCTCGGGAGAAGATCAATTTCGATTGCGCATAGAGCGGGATAATACCGATAAACTATCGTGTTTTATCGACTTTAGGCCAAAGTCCTGCGAGCAGCGTTTTGTCGAACCGATACTCAGCGGCAGCAGAAACGTGACCAGGCCGGATGGTTTGGACGGCTTCGATGGACGTTGTTCGGTACGGGTGGTTGCCGTTCCCGAATAGTGGAAGATATCAAAGCATTTGCGCGGTGAAGGACGCTGCACCTCGGCGTGAAGCCCATGATCATCATCGATTGTCTGATTGATATGGGGCGCGTCGACATCGGTCGTAATAACGGATGCAGAAGTATGACCCGGCGCCCATAGGAGCGCAAAAACCGCCAGTACGACAAACGCGATCTCTTTCCACTTATTTTGGGTAAAGTTCTGCATGATCTCCTGCTTACCAAAATATCCCGAATTGGCAATAAACAAAAATTTGATATGTCTCTTGGTACTTTGGTAAACAGTTGTTGCGCATTGACGACAACAAGGTTTTAAACCCGGTAGCGGGCAGGCAGAGATGAACACGGATATGGCAGCTGAAGTGGAAGAGATTGTCTCGTTTTTCTCTGCATGTGAGATGAAGATTTTCCTGGGGCCGCGTCCCGGTAAAAAATCCCTGAACACATTGAGAGATTTAAGCCTGACACATTGCTGCACTCTGCTTGGTGAACGCGAAGACGTGCAACCCATCAGCAAGATTTGCAGGAACCTCGGATGTGAATGGGTTTGGCTTCCCATCGAAGGTGGCAGATTGGAAATCCTTGATCAGACCGATGTTGTTGGACATTTACAGACCCTGCATGAGAGTATCGCATCGTAACCGCTGCCGCGTGTTTACTTCCATTGTTCCGCAGGCATTCACCGGACCGGATTCTTCGTCTATCTCCTTCTCAGATTTCGAGGTCTGAATGGCGACCAAGCATATGACGGGTTAAAGGATTTACGTCCGGTCACCGCAGAACAGGTCGGTGAAGAGCGATTGGAACTTGCCGACAATCTGATTGCCAAGCATTTTTCGGGCTAGCGGTCAGCTGCTGTTTACAAACACAACAGAGAATTGGGTTGCGGCGAGGACAACGTCACGAAGCGGTGAGTAAAGCAATCAAGAGTAGCGTTCTGTCGCGATTTCAAGCATAATCGAAGAAAAATCGATAATATTAAAATAATATTTAAAGGGAGAAACTTATGCGCTTGACCTCCAAAGCGGTAATCGCGACTGCATTGTCTGGAGTTTATTTTTTGTTCGGCCTGTCTTTCTCGCTGCCTGTTTCAGCACAGACCGAGTTGTTGATAAATAACTATCTGCCTCCCAAGCATCCGTTTCAGGTCGGGATTGTAGAGCCGTGGATCAAGCAGGTCATCGAAGCGACCAAGGGCAGCGTGACACCGAAACTATCCGCCGGTCGCGTTGGTCCGCCGCCGAAAAACTGGCAGACCGTGACCAAGGGTGTCGCCGACGTTGTCGTCTTGGCCAATGTTTTCCAGCCCAAACGGATCCAGTTGCCGACGATATCTCAGCTCCCCCTCAATTCACCGTCAGCAGAAAAAACATCCATTGCACTTTGGGAAACCCATCAAAAATTTTTTGCAAAAGCTGATGAGTACAAAGGCGCTAAACTTCTCGGCAGTTTTGTCGGTTCGCCCAATGTGATTCACCATGGCAGCAAACCCATCAACAGCGTCGCTGACTTAAAAGGTGTCAAGCTCCGGGCCGCCCCGGGCATTTCCACCAAAATCCTGAAACAGGCCGGTGCTGTTCCCGTTGCCTCTGGTCCGGCGAAAATTTTCAACCTTGTGTCCAAAGGCGTTGTGGATGGTGTCGCGGTACCCGCTTATGGTCTGCGATCATTCCGGATAATGCCCTATGTAAAATTCACTACGACGATTCCCGGTGGTCTGACGAACACATCGTTTTCATTCCTGGTCAATCAGGCAAAATGGGACAGCCTCAGCAAGGAACAGCAGGCTCAGATCATGAAGGTGTCAGGAAGAGTTATTTCGGAGAATGCCAGGAAGGTTGATGAAGTATCAAGCGCTTCCCTGGAAGCTCTCAAAAAGGAGGGCGGTCAAGTCATCAAAGCGAGTCCCGAATTCATTGAGGAAATTCGCAAGCTTGCCCTGGGAGCCGAAAACGAATGGAAGAAAGCCGCATTAGCCAAAGGTATCGATGCGGACGCCGCACTGGCCTTCTATAGAGAACAATTAAAATAGGCTGATAGCACCGAGTGATGAGCGATTCTGATTTCAATCGCGATGCGCCTTTAGCTGCGGGTTCAAACAACTCGGGTGATAGCAATAAATCGAATTCCGGGCCGACAAACCCGTCTGATCGTGCCCTGTCGGAGGACTATCTGATCCCGGCCTTGATCGCGGGTCATTTGACCAAGCCAATTCAAATTCTGACATTTATGACATCCGCGTTTATCGGTTTGATCGCCGCCGTTACATTCGTGGATGTTACAGGCCGTTATTTGTTCAATAGTCCCATCCATGGCGGCGTAGAGATTATCGAATTTCTCCTCGGATTGACGATCTTTTCAGCGCTGCCTCTGGTAACCGTCAAACGTGCCCACATCGTGGTTGAACTGTTTGATGGTATGATGAGTGCGGGGTTCAAAAAAATCCGGGATGTTGTCGTCCTTCTTGGAAGTGCAGTCATGATCGTTTTCATCACCGAGAGAATGTGGTCGACAGCGCTTGATATGCAGGAAAACGGGGATATCTCCATTCATCTCGAAGTCTCAACGGCACCACTTGTATACTTCCTGTGTTTTCTGAGTGCCGTAAGTGTTCTTGTGCAACTCTACATGATCTGGAAACACGTATTCGAGCCTTTCCGCCGGGACAGTTCGGCTTCCGGATAGCGGGTTAGTTTTCTGGCCCGTAAACCTTGCGAGGAAACGAGATTAAATGGTCCTTTCCCTGATCGGCTTCGCAGCCTTGCTGGCCATTGCCTTTTTCGGATTTCCGCTCGGCTTCTCAATGATGTTGGTGGGATTTGTGGGCTTCGCCTACATTCGCGGCACCATTCCGGCTCTGGAAATGGTTAGCCAGCAGATTCTGGATCTTGCCCTGAATGCCAATTTCGTGGCGCTCCCTCTCTTCGTTCTCATGGGTGTATTTGTATTTCGAGCCGCCCTGGCCGAGGATGTCTACGAGGCCGCCCATGCCTGGCTTGGAAACAGGCGTGGTGGTGTCGCCATGGCGACGGTGGCGGCCTGCGGTGGCTTTGCTTCGATATCCGGCTCATCTGTTGCAACAGCTGCGACCATGGCAAAGGTCTCAATTCCGCCGATGCGGAAATACCGGTATAATCCGGGCTTTGCCGCTGGTACGGTCGCTGCCGGTGGCACTATGGGAATTCTGATACCGCCATCTGCCGCCCTGATCGTTTATGGCATCCTCACCGAGGAAAGCATCGGTGATCTGTTCATTGCCGGAATTATCCCCGGATTGATCACCATAAGTCTCTACATGCTGGTCATCTGGCTTGTCGCACGGTTCCGGCCGGAACTGGCGCCACAGGGTCCGAAAACGCCGTGGAATATCCGGTGGCAGACCCTGTCCAGAATATGGGCCGTCATTGTTCTGTTTCTGTTTATCATGGGTGGAATTACGATAGGAGCCTTCACGCCAACCGAAGGTGGCGGTATGGGGGCTGTTGGCGCCCTGTTGTTTGCCATCATGCGAGGAAAGGTCAATCTGCGTATATTTTATTACGCACTCGCCGAAGCGGCCGAAACATCGGCGATGATATTCACGATCGCATTCGGGGCCCTGATCCTTAACAATTTCATCAATGTTGCCGGAATGCCGAATGCCATCGTCAACTTTATCGAGACCCTTAACATCTCACCCATGGCTGTCATCCTGCTCATCCTGCTGATCTATATTCTGCTGGGGACAATCATCGAAGGTCTGGCGATGATCTTTCTGACGGTGCCTATCTTTGTCCCGCTCGTTGACGCAATGGGTTTCGATCTCATCTGGTTCGGCATTGTCATGGTGATGGTTGTTGAAATCAGTCTGATCACGCCTCCCATTGGCCTCAATGTTTTTGTCATCAAGTCCATGATGCCCGACGTACCCCTTAGCGCCATGTTCAAGGGCATCGTGCCTTTCTTCGCCGCCGACATCGTCCGGCTGATGCTGGTTGTCTTTTTCCCGGCCTTGGCATTGTGGTTGCCACAACTGGCTGTCTCGCTGAGATAATAAATAGCCGGCGAGAGGTAACCCTCCCGCCGATAATCCGGAATCAGCCGGATTGATTGGCGCAAGTCCGCGAATACACTCGAATGACCCTGTGATCAATTCATGTGCTCGATACACCGGGATGCGCCGCCTCATCTTGACGCCGATCAGGCAACCGGAAATCTGTCAACTAACGGTATCTTCGATAGTGCCTATGACAAATGCGTTTTCTCCGAATATAGCCCCGTCGCGAATAATAGCGCCGCACATGACAGTGGCGAACGCGATAATGGCGTCGATATTTGCGATAGCGGCGATAACGCCGGTACTTGCGATATTTCGGGCCGACGTAAATGTGGACACCGCCATATCCAAGATAAACACTGACCCGCGCATTTGCCTGGTTTGGCGTTGAAGACATCAGGGCAAAGAAAATTGCCGCAAATAACAGGGTTGATGCGGCTATTCGCATAACTGACCTCCCAATAATTGTTCTATCACTTTATAATATTGCAATTGGAATATCTGATCATTGATATAGGACAATGTGGTACTTGATAAGACGGAATTGTTGTATGCCATCCGACGAGAATTCTGCTTCGGGGCGAAAATATCGGTAAACCACTCCAGAAAGAGCTTTTGTCGGTGTTAAGTACCCAGAAAGTCGGCGATGGCTTCAAAAGCCGCCGGCTTCTGCTGGATAAACATATGACCGCCGTCGAAATTAGCGAGCTCCGCACCGGGTATGCGATCGCTGAGAGCTTTGACCACTTCGGGTTTGGCCTGACCGTCATGGCGTCCGCCGCAGACCAGAACCGGCATGTTCAGGTGCGGCAGGCGTTCATAGGTGTCGTGTTTGGCGCGGGCCGCAAGCTGGCGCCTGGCCCCCTCTGATTTGCCACGTTCATCGTTAGCAAACATGGCCGCGGCCATGGCATTGTCAATGAGCTCCCGAAACTTTTCCGGATTTTCTCTTTGCCACTTCTCATCGTGGCGAATATCCGTAATCGACATGCGAAATCTGATTTTCTCTTCCAGGGGCATGTCCTGAATTTCATGCAGGGGAAAAGAGGATCCCCCCGGCCCGCCGGACGACGTGCACACGAGCACAAGTTTTTTAACACAATTGGGGTGATTGATTGCCAGTTCCTGCGCCACCATACCCCCGAAAGAAACGCCGACGACAAAACAATCTTCCCAACCGACCGCGCGCAGGAGGTGATAGGCATCATCCCCATATTGGCGCATTGTAAAGTCTGTCGAAGGTTTGTCCGTTTGTCCCATGCCCCGCTGGTCAAAGCCGAGGACTTCAAAGCGATCCGGAAAAGACGAGGTAAACACGTTGGGTGGACGCCGCAAATCTCCGGCCGTACCACTGATATAAAGCAGTCTCGGCCCCGTTCCCCTTGTTTCATAATAAATCTGGATATCACCGCACTCGGCAAAAGGCATATGGCGTTCTCTTGTTTTATGACAGTTTGCAGTTTATCGAACTCAGATAAATATTTCACTCTCAATCTCTTGGCAAATCCGGGTGACTCCTGAACCTTCCAAATGGGTTCGCGCACATGTTCCGATGTTTTTGCGAGCTCGGACATGGATAAACGGCTGACGGCACCGTCGCCTCGAACCTAGCTCACCGGAAATATCACGTTGGTCTGGCCGGTGCCCGAGGACGGGAAATACTCGGTTACGACCTCGCACTTGCCGGTGTAGGCGTCCCAGCCGAGGGCTCCGTAGAGCATGGCGGTGTCATGCATAGACCCTTCGCCACAGCAGAAGGTGGCATATTCGCCGAGCATCTTGAGGAAAGTCACGTGGTCCCCGCGCTGCCACATGTCGAGTACATGCAGGTCGACCTGGCGGTTGAACTCGGAAGAGATGGTAAACGTACCGTTGTTGGCGGCGTAGTCCTTGTTAGCCCAGATCTTGTGACTCAGGGAGCCGGAGGCCACCAGCAGCACTTTGTTGTCGCTGGCCTCTATGGCCTCGCGAATGGCTTCACCGACAATGCGGGATTCGTCATGATCGTGCACGGTGCACCAGGCAGCAATAGAAACCACGTTCATTTCGTGTTTCCGGCTCATAAAGCGCATGGGAACCAGAGTCCCGTATTCAAGTTCAAGGCTGTCCAGCTGGTGACTGAGCGTATGAACCCCTTTGTCTGTCGCAATTTTGGCAATCGCATTGCCGAGTGCAGGATTGCCGTTATACGCATAGGGCAGGTCCTGGATGAACTGCGGGAATTCGTTGGAAGTGAACAACCCCTCGAAATGCGCATTGGCATTGATGTGGTAACCGGCATTGACGACCCAGTGGGTGTCGCAGATGACGACGGTATCAGCGCCGAGTTCTTTGGCCTTGCGGGCTATCGCATAGTGGCCATCAATGGCGGTTTGGCGTTTCCCTTTGACCGCGCCCTC
>JBPCWG010000252.1:0-3802 GCA_051009705.1 Methyloligellaceae bacterium
CCTATGCAGAAGGATGAGAAAATCCGGTCCAGGATATCTTCGACATCGACACGGCCGGTAATACGTCCAAGTGCCTGGGCCGCGGTTCTCAGATCTTCCGCCCGCAATTCCGGATCTGCCTTGTCGCAATCAACGAAACGCCCCAGCGCCTCGTGGCTTTGAACGATCCGGTCGCGATGGCGCTGCCGGGTTATCAGGGGCTCTTCGCCCCGGTCGATGGCCATGAACGCCCGATCCGCCATTATCTCGATAAGTGCATCAAGACCGTCACCGGATTTAACGGAGAGACCCAGGCTCCCGGGAATTGAATCAATCCGATCCTTGGCCTGGGCTGGAGAAACCAGATCCGTCTTTGTATGGAGGTGCAAAATGTTGTCTCTGCCGAATTCGGGCCCGAATTCCGAATCAGAAGCCGGATCCGGGGGGTCCGGCTGATCCCGGTCGGAAATGTCCATCAGCCAGAGGACCAGATCAGCCTGCCTGACACGGTCCCGGGCGCGGCGAATACCTTCCTGCTCGACAGGCGCACAGGTCTCGCGGATACCAGCGGTGTCAGTGAGAATGACCGGAACACCCTTCAGGTCCAGGATGACTTCGAGAACATCACGGGTGGTGCCGGCCTCGTCCGAAACAATGGCTACATCGCGCCGGGCCAGCGCGTTCAGGAGACTCGATTTACCCGCATTGGGGGGACCGGCAAGGACCACTCGAAATCCTTCCCTTAGAATTTCGCCCTTGTGGGCGTCGGCCAGATGACGCTGCAACTGATCGCGAAGGTCCTCGACAAGGGGCAGGGCTTCGGCCAGAACAGCCGCGGGCACATCTTCCTCATCGGAAAAATCGAGACCGGCTTCCATAAGGGCCAGGGCGCTGATCAGCTGTGAGCGCCAGGATTCATAGAGGTTGCCCAGTCTACCCTGGGCCTGACCCAGGGCCTGGCGCCGCTGTTCTTCTGTTTCGGCATTGATGAGATCCTCGAGACCTTCGGCAGCAGTGAGATCGATTTTGCCGTTTTCGAAAGCTCGCCTTGAAAACTCACCGGGTTCCGCGAGGCGGCAATTGTCCAGACCGGACAGCGTGTCAATGAGCCGGGCGATGACCGCGCGGCTGCCGTGGCAATGAAGTTCGAGGCTGTCTTCGCCGGTAAAACTATGGGGACCCGGAAACCAGAGACAAAGGGCTTTGTCGACGGCATCCCCTGTATCCGGATCCCGAAGTTCGCAGAGCCTGGCGACACGGGGTTCCAGTTCCGCGCCACAGACCGTGTCCATGACGGTGCGGCACTGGTTGCCGGATATTCGAATGACGGCGACT
This sequence comes from Methyloligellaceae bacterium, assembly GCA_051009705.1. Lineage (GTDB taxonomy): Bacteria > Pseudomonadota > Alphaproteobacteria > Rhizobiales > CAYWUX01 > JANQOC01. Next base: position 1,315 of record JBPCWG010000252.1, read on the forward strand.
CCCGCCCGACCCGGTGCCGAGGACAGGGCGAATATCGTCGGATCCTGGTCGGTTGAATCTTGTAATGTCGGCTCTTGGGTCATTTGTCCGGTTCAAAGCTTGCCATCATTACTTTTGCTGGCGATCTTCGTTCCTATATTGTAAATGCACATATGAACAGTCTGTTGGCCTGTTTACGTTAGGAGTACCTCATGTCGAAAAACAGGTTAGACCAGGAAACAAGCCCTTACCTGCTACAGCATAAAGACAATCCGGTCCATTGGTGGCCCTGGGGTCCCGAAGCCCTGGAGGAAGCCAAAGCACAGGACAAACCCATTCTCTTGTCCGTCGGTTATGCCGCCTGTCACTGGTGCCATGTCATGGCCCATGAAAGTTTTGAAGACCAGGACACCGCCGATGTCATGAATGAGCTGTTTATCAGTATCAAGGTCGATCGCGAAGAACGGCCGGATATCGATTCCATCTATATGAAGTCCCTGCACATGCTCGGCCAGCAGGGGGGCTGGCCCCTGACCATGTTCCTGACATCGGAAGCGGCACCGTTCTGGGGCGGAACTTATTTTCCCAAGAACGAGCGTTATGGCCGCTCCCCCTTTGTCAAAGTCCTGCGCGAGGTGGAAAAAGCGTTCCGTGTTGAGAAAGACAAGATCGCCTATAACACGGAAAATATTCTCAAAGGCCTGGCGCCACTGCCCCTGGATCCGGAACAGCCGAACAGCGATCTCGGAGACACGGTGATCGCCGAAGCCATCCCCCATTTCATGAAGATTATAGATCCGATCAATGGCGGCATACAGGGAGCCCCGAAGTTCCCCCAGGGGACATTTTTCAATTTTCTCTGGCGGGCGGGCATAAGATATGGCCACGAAGAAGCCAGCCATGCAGTAGAAAATGCGCTTCTCCACATCTGCCAGGGCGGCATCTACGATCATCTCGGTGGCGGATTTGCCCGCTACTCCGTAGATGCCCGCTGGCTCGTGCCGCACTTTGAAAAAATGCTCTACGACAATGCCCAGCTGGTCGACCTGCTCACCGATGTCTGGCGCGAGACCGGTCACCCCCTGTTCGCCAAACGGGTCGAGGAAACCATTGACTGGCTGATGCGCGAAATGATTGCCGAAGGCGGCGGCTACACGGCATCGCTGGATGCGGATTCCGAAGGTGTCGAAGGCAAATTTTATGTCTGGTCGAAACAGGAGATCGCCGACTGCCTGGGTGAGGAAGACACCGCTTTTTACGCCGGCGTCTATGATGTCCGGGAAGGCGGAAACTGGGAAGGTCATACCATCCTCAATCGACTGGAGAACCTGGAATATCCCTATGTCCTGGATGGAGAATCCCAGGAAGATCGTATTGCAGCACTCAACCGGAAGCTCCTGCAAAAACGAGACGGCCGCATTCGACCAGGCTGGGACGACAAGGTCCTGGCAGACTGGAACGGTCTAATGATTGCGGCCATGGTCCGGGCCGCGGACGCCTTTGACCGTCCGGACTGGTTCAATAATGCCCATGCTGCTTTTGAATTTGTCCGCAATACGATGACCGTGGACGGACGCCTGCGCCACGCAGCGCGAAGCGGCCGGGTCGGATCGGCACCGGCGACATCCGCCGACTATGCCTTTATGATTACCGCCGCCCTCGCCCTCTACCAATATGCAAACGAGGCGGCTTATCTCGATCAGGCCGTGGCCTGGACCGACACCCTGGACAGTCATTTCTGGGACCCGGATCAGGCGGGCTACTTTTTTACGGCGGACGATACAAGAGACGTTATCGTTCGAACCAAGGATGCCATGGATGATGCGGTGCCCAACGCCAACGGCACCATGATATCGAACCTTGTGGCCCTGTGGCTTCTTACGGGCGAGGACCGCTTCATCGATCGCGCCTTCGCCAGTCTTCGCGCCTTCGGTCCCGACTTCGCCCGCAACATCATTTCCCATACCGGGCTGCTGTGCGGCGCCATGGATCTGAACACCCCCGCGCATATCGTCCTGGTCAATGAGACCCCCGGCGAAATTCCCCTGCGGACGGCCCTGAAGTCCGTGGCCCTTGCCGGGACCGTGGTCCAGTCCGTGGATGCCCAGTCAACGATATCCGAAGCCTCTCCGGCGGCGGCCAAACTGCTGGACAGTGATCAGCCTCAGGGTTATGTCTGTTTTGGTCCAAAATGTGCGGCTCCAGTCTCGGATATCCAGGCACTGGTGGATACGATCCGTCAGGAACGCCAGACCTGGCCCCTGGATTAGCCCGGCAAATCCTGTCGGCGGGCTTTGATTTATCCGAAACCGTGAAACAGGAAGCAGGAACCCGGGATCTTCCGGCCTCCATGGAACCGAAGCAGAACGGAAGAGGGTCTTCCTGCCAACACGTCCATCAGGAATAAGCTGGAAGATGGCTGGAAGTCAGGAAGAGGAAGCGGAAGAGACCTCCCCTTCCTGATCGCAATGGTGGATACAGAAGCAAAAGCGCTTATTTCACGCTGGAT
>JBPCWG010000253.1:0-2591 GCA_051009705.1 Methyloligellaceae bacterium
ACTATGGGCACCCCGTGGAACAGGACATCCGCCTGGCCGGTGCCCGTGTCCACCCCGCGGGAACCGACGCGCACTGTTCACCGGAGGATCTGGAACAGGCCCTGGCTTCCCCCAACACGCTCGGGCTTTTGCTTGTCGAGTCGCGTCTCACTCGCGGCGAGATGGTCGATCCCGTTGCGGCTATCGCTCTTGCCAGGGCCCATGACTGTCCGGTTATACTTGACGCCGCCGCACAGGATTTCCGTCTCACCGAACTCGTGGGTTATGGCGCTGATCTGACGCTCTTCAGCGGACAGAAATATTTATCTGGCCCCACCGCCGGCCTGGTTATCGGCGCACCGGACCGGATCGCCGCCGTGAGGGCGCAGGAAAAAGGAATAGGCCGCCCCATGAAGGCGTCGAAGGAGGCCATAATCGGGACACTCGCCGCGTTGGCGGAACGAGGCGAACTTGATCTCACGGCCTGGGAAACAGAGAAGCTTGACCAGTCCCGGATATTCACCGATGCTCTCAATCGTATTTCCGGTATAAGCACAAGCCTTGTTCCCGATCCGACCCAGGGACCGTTTTCGAGGATCCATGCCCGGTTTGACGAGACTTCCGGACCATCGGCCCGGGAGGTTGCAGATCAACTCCGGGAAGGCCATCCTGCGATCTACGTATTCGAAAACGAGGTCAATGACGGCATACTGATATTTGAGATCATGGCGCTTACCGACAGCGAGCAATCGGCAATCATTTCCCGCCTGCGGGACCTCTGCAGTTCTGACCTTGGCTGATCCCCGGGGTTGCGCCACCCAAGACAGATGCTAATTTGATAACCTGTATAGAGAACACGGAACCAGGCTCAGGGAGACAGACTTGTAAATGACATCTTCGCTAAAGGGCATAATTGTCGTCTCCCTCGAACAGGCGGTTGCAGCCCCTTACTGTTCGTCCCGACTCGCGGACGCTGGCGCCCGGGTCATCAAGGTCGAACGCCCCGACGGCGATTTTGCCCGCGGCTACGATCATGTGGTGCATGGGGAAAGCGCCTACTTTGTCTGGCTCAACCGCGGCAAGGAATCCCTGGCCATCGATATCAAGGATCCGGAAAACGCCGTCCTTTTGCACACCATTCTCGCGCGCGCCGACGTCTTTATCCAGAACCTTTCACCCGGCGCCGCCGAGCGGGCGGGATTTGGATCCGACCTCCTGCGCAAAAAGTATCCGCGCCTCATCACCTGCGATATTTCCGGCTATGGCGAGACCGGAGACTATCGCGACATGCGCGCCTACGACCTTCTTGTGCAGGCGGAAACCGGCCTCGCCTCGATTACCGGCAATCCCGAGGGTCCGGGCCGGGTCGGCGTTTCGGTCGCGGACATTTCCTGCGGCATGTACGCACTTACCGCGATACTGGAAGCCCTTATCCGCCGGCAACAGACCGGGAAAGGTGAGGGACTAAAAGTTTCCCTTTTCTCCTCAATTGCCGACTGGATGGCCGTCCCCCTTCTCCATCATGATTATGCAGCACAGGCGCCGGTGCGTTCGGGATTGAGTCATCCGAGTATCGCACCTTATGGAATCTATGGATGCGGCGACGGGCAACAGCTATTGCTCTCCATCCAGAACGAACGGGAATGGCAGCGGTTTTGCTCTCACGTCCTGGGGGATGCGGCCATCGCGGAAGATCCCCGTCTCGACACGAACTCAAACCGGGTGAAAAACCGGCCCTATCTGGACACCCTCATCGGGGAGGTGTTTGGCGGACTGACCAGAGACGAACTTGTCGAACGGCTGAATTTCGGTGACATCGCCTATGGTTCCTACAATGACGTCGCGGCGTTTTCCGACCATCCGCAACTGCAGCGGATATCCGTCGACACGCCGTCGGGTCCGGCCTTGATGCCCGGCCCGCCGGTCAGCGGCTGGAGAGGCGATCCGGAGTTCGGAGAGGTCCCGGCCCTTGGAGCGCACAATGAAACTATCCTGCAGGAATTCCACCCCCCAGTGGAGCGAACAGAAGACATATGAGGCACCTGAAATTATGAGTACGTGGCCATGAGTGACATTGAACAACCGGATTACCAGAGCTGGGTCGGGCGCAGCGAGAGCAATCATGATCGGATAGATGTCGTCCGGGCCAACGCCCTCGCACGCACACTCGAAGACGATGTCGCCCGCAAACCTCTGGGACCCATTGCTGACGGCGATCCCCTGCCGCCGCTCTGGCACTGGATTTATTTCTGGCCTGTCGTGCCCACCCATGAAACCGGCGTTGACGGACACCCCCGCCGCGGTGGCTTCCTTCCTCCCGTGGAGTTGCCGAACCGCATGTGGGCCGGGGGAAGTCTTGACCTGTACCGGCCCCTGAAAGTCGGCGATGCGGTGGAACGCCGGTCGACCATCGAATCTGTCGTCCCCAAGACCGGCCGCTCGGGTTCCCTTGTATTCGTCACCGTGCGCCATGACTATTTAAGCGACGACGAGACCTGTATCTCGGAACGCCATGATATCGTTTACCGGGAGCATCAATCGCCTGCAGCCAATGGCGACCCCGATATCGCCCCTGTCTGGGACGATGGCACACTCTGGACGCGGACCGTAAA
>JBPCWG010000254.1:0-2899 GCA_051009705.1 Methyloligellaceae bacterium
GGCATGTTGTGAGAGACGAATAGGATGGTTCGGCCTTCTTCACCGATGGCCTCCATTTTTCCCATGCACTTTCTCTGAAACTCGGCGTCGCCAACCGACAAGACCTCATCGATGATCAGAATCTCGGGACGAAGGTGTGCCGCAACCGCGAAAGCCAGTCGCACCTTCATGCCGCTTGAGTAACGCTTGACCGGTGTATCGAGGAATCGCTCAACGCCGGAAAATGCGACGATTTCATCGAACTCCCGATCCACCTCACGTTTGCGCATGCCAAGTATGGTGCCATTCAGATAGACGTTTTCCCGTCCTGTCAGCTCCTGGTGGAATCCCGTACCCACTTCCAGGAGGCTACTCAAGCGGCCGTGTAACTCAACCCGGCCGCGAGTTGGCGCGGTAATACGCGACAGGATTTTCAGCAGCGTCGATTTTCCCGCGCCGTTGTGCCCGATAATCCCCAGAACCTGGCCCCTGGGCACATCGAATGTCATGTTTCTTACAGCCCACAGCAGATCTTCGCCAAGTGTGTCCTCCCCTCGGCGAATGGCATCGAAATCGACATCTCCGAAATTGTAAAGGGAGCGATACTTTTTCAGGTTGCTTAGCGGGGAACGAACGAAATTGGAAAGCGCCCCGGCAATACTGTCGGATGACTCGGCGGCGACCCCGATCCTATAGAGCTTATTGAGGTCCTCTACTCTTACTGCCAGTTTTGAACTCATTGGCGTGACCCGGCCAGCCGGCACTTTTTCCTAGATAACATCGACAAATACCTTTTCCATACGCCGGAAGTACACCAGTCCGCTGATAACCAACAGGATCGCCGTCACCACGCCAGGCCAGATGTAATCCCACGGCATGGGTGAGCCGAGTATCGTCGCCCGAAAGCCTTCAATTACCGCTACCAGCGGATTGAGTGAATAGTAAAAGCGAACACTGTCCGGGATAGTCGCCGCTGAATACACGATAGGCGCCGAGTACATCAACATGCGGATTGCGAACGTCATCGCGAACTTGACGTCGCGAAACCGAATCGCCAAGGCCGACAACCACAAGCCTACTCCTGTTGGAACCAGCACCATAAGAAGAACGAATAGCGGTAGATACACGAAATTCCAGGTTAGTGGCACCTGGAAATAAACCATGGCTGCAAAGATCAATACAAAGGAGATCCCGAAATCCACGAGCTTGGCCAATATAGGTGTCAACGGAAAAATGACCCGCGGAAAATAGATCTTCCCGAGAATCTGCTGGCCACCGACCAGGCTTAGGCTCGACGATGTCATTGCGTTGGACATATAGGTCCAGGGGACAATAGCGACAGTCGAAAACAGCAAATAAGGAATTCCGCCGGTATCGATCTTTGCTACTTTGCCGAAGATAACAGTAAAAATCAGAATCTGAATAGTCGGATTCAGGATCGCCCAGGCAAAGCCGAGAATCGTCTGTGCATACAGAACTTTGATGTCCCGCCAGACGAGAAAGTAGAAAAGATCGCGATAGCTCGCAAGCTCCGCGAAATCAAGCATGCGCCAGCCCTTGGTTGGCTCAATTACGACGTTTTGGTCACTCAATATCCTAGTCCCATCGTTTCCAGGGTGCTTGTCCTGATTCCCACATTTCGTTCAGAACATTGCGGTTATGCAGAGTATCCATCGCATACCAAAAACCGTGGTGCTTGAAGGCCGATAACTGGTTGTCTTCGGCCAGCTTGCCGAGCGGCTCCGCTTCCCAGAAAATTCCGGCGTGCTCAATGTAGTCGAGTACCGCTGGCTCCAGCACAAAGAACCCGCCATTAACCCATGCGCCGTCCCCTTTTGGCTTTTCGCGAAAATGCTCAATCGTGTGGGCATCGTCGGCCAGCTTGAAAGCGCCGAATCGGCCCGGCGGCTGCACGGCGGTCAAGGTTGCATACTTTCCATGTGTCTTGTGAAACGCGGCCAGATCATTCAGATCGACATTGGCAACACCGTCTCCGTAGGTCATAAAGAACGTTTCGTCCGCAAGATGGTCCCGAATTCGAAGCAGCCTGCCACCCGTGCCACTTTCGTCACCGGTATCCACCAGTGAAACACGCCACGGCTCAGCTTTGCCCCGGTGCAGCTCGATTTTGTCATTCGCCAGGTCCACCGTCACATTCGAATTATGCAGAAGGTAGTTGGCGAAATACTCTTTGATGACGTATCCCTTGTAGCCGCAACAAATAATGAAATCATTAATTCCGTATGAGGAAAAAATTTTCATGATGTGCCACAGGATCGGTCGCCCTCCAATTTCCACCATTGGCTTGGGCTTGATCGTCGTTTCTTCCGAAAGGCGTGTTCCGAGACCACCCGCCAATATCACCGCTTTCATCGTTTTATTCTCTGATCCTTAATCTTGTTGGCTTTGCAGAACAGCCGGGCTTGCAAGACGCGTTATTGTTGCACATATTACGTGTTTGCCTACCGCAAAATCAGTGAAGCAATTCTCATAAGGCAATGGCGATAACGACACACTTTATCGGTCTGATACCGTCGGCCGGCCAGGCCACGCGAATGGGTGATCTGCCGTTTAGCAAGGAGCTGCTGCCGCTGGCGAACAAGTCGGACCTCCCGCAAGGCCCTGGGTCCGATCCGGCAGTTGCTATCGATTTCGCATTGGCAACACTCAGTGAGGCAGGTGTCAACGAGACCTGCATTGTCATTGCGCCAGGCAAATGGGATATCCCGGCCCATGTGGGCGACGGCAGTCGATCAGGCCAGACGATTGCCTATGTGCTGGCCGAAGCATCGCCCAGTGTGCCCGCTTCGCTGGATAAAGCCCGGGTACTGACCAGGGATCGACAAGTAGTGCTGCTATTTCCGGATATCGTTTTCGCTCCCCGGAAGGCGCTGAAATCGATCATTGCGGAATGCCACAC
>JBPCWG010000255.1:0-4042 GCA_051009705.1 Methyloligellaceae bacterium
CGTTTCAATGTCAGTGAAAGATAAACCGCCGTCGCCAGGCTGCGGTCGGCAATGTAGTTCCCTGATGCGATCAGCTCCAAGGTCTCATCGACATTGCCCGGGATATCATGACTCATAGACACTCCTAAACGTTAAACAGAACTTTGGCCGCGCATGAGTATCGTCAAGATTATGCCCCTTCCCGATCGACAAAAACCACTGATCAGAGAAACTCCGGCGCTCATATAATGTATAGTCGCACGAATGCCGGAAGTCGCGACCCACGGCAAGTGATCGACAAAAATCAGGATACCTCATAAGCGAAATTCGCGAATGAGATATCCCTATTGTTTACGAGCTGCAATATTTATTCAACCCGCTTTAGCGATCGCTCGTTTGGCCATCACCGTAATCAAATGTGAACGATAATCAGCTTCGGCATGAATATCCGAAGCCAGCAAATCTGGGGCGACAGTGATGACAGAAACGGCATCTGCAGAAAAGTTGGACTTGAGGGCACTTTCCATATCCGGCACCCGGAAAACGCCGTTTTGCCCAGCGCCGGTAACAGCGACACGAACATCACTATCGGTCGCCGACACAAAAACCCCGACGAGAGCATAGCGTGACGCCGGATTTGCGAATTTCACATAGGCCGCCTTCGACACGACAGGAAATTTGATACCGGTAATAATTTCACCATCATTCAAGGCTGTTTCGAAGAGACCGTTGAAGAAGTCATCCGCGGAGATTTCACGGGAATCCGTGACCATCGTCGCACCCAGACCAAGACAGGCAGCGGGGTAATCCGCGGCTGGATCGTTATTGGCAATGGAACCACCAATGGTTCCACGATTGCGTACTTGTGGATCGCCGATACCACCGGCAAGTTCGGCAAGGGCTGGAATAGTTGACTGCACATCCGGCGAACCCGCGACAATCGCATGTTTTGTGGTCGCACCAATACTTACAGTGCCGCCTTCAACACGTATACCGCCGAGCTCTGATATTCCCGCCAGGTCGACAATGTCCGAATATTGGGCCAATCGCTGCTTCAGTGTCGGCAGCAAAGTCATGCCCCCGGCCATCAATGTGGCATCCTGCGATCCTTTTAATTTATCCGCAGCATCAGAGACTGAATTGGCGCTGTGATAATTGAACTCATGCATAATTCCGTTCTCCTAGTTTGCGGTCTGGCTGGCACTTTGAATAGCACGCCACACGCATTGGGGCGTGGCCGGCATATCCAAATCAGTGACACCGAGGGGGGATAGGGCATCCAGGATCGCATTGATCACTGCGATCGGCGCAGCGATAGCTCCCGCCTCACCACACCCTTTGACACCGAGCGGATTAAGGGGTGACGGGACACATTCCGTTCCCAGACTGACGTTCACAAGATCATCCGCCCGAGGCAAGGCATAATCCATCATCGAGCCGGTAATCAACTGCCCGTCACTGTCATAATGGCACCCTTCGAGCAGGGCCTGGCCGACACCCTGGGCAACGCCACCGTGAACCTGCCCCTCAACAATCATGGGATTGATGAGATTTCCAAAATCATCGACGGCAGAGTAATTCACGACGTCAACCACACCCGTGTCCGGATCGATTTCAACCTCGGCAACATGAGTTCCCGCTGGGAAAGAGAAATTCAGGGGATCATAGAATGCGGTCTCATCCAGACCGGGTTCCAGACCTTCCGGGTAATTGTGGGGAACATAAGCGGCAAAGGCGATCTCTGCAATGTTCATGGATTTGTCAGTCCCGGCGACTGTAAAATCGCCACCACCGAACTCAATATCCTGTTCCGATGTTTCCATGAGATGGGCGGCAATTTTTCTCGCCTTATCGACAATCTTGTCCGCCGCCTTAACGATGGCCGACCCGCCAACGGCGATGGAACGCGATCCATAGGTTCCCATTCCAAAGGGAACCTGGCTGGTATCCCCGTGGACGATTTCGATATTCTCAAACGGAACCCCGAGCTTATCGGAAACGACCTGCGCAAATGCCGTTTCATGCCCTTGTCCATGGCTATGGGAACCCGTTAGAACCTGAATATTACCGGTGGGATTGAACCGGATCTGAGCGGACTCCCAAAGTCCGACACCGCCTCCAAGGGCGCCGACGGCCGCAGATGGTGCAATACCGCAGGCTTCAATGTAGGAGGAGAAACCAATACCGCGATATTTTCCGCGGGCGTTTGCTTCCGACTTTCGCTGATCCAGACCGGCATAGTCCGAGCGAGCAAGAGCGCTCTCCATGATCTTGTCAAAATCACCGCAATCATATTGATGGATGACCGGTGTCTGGTAAGGAAACGCATCTGCCTGAACAAAATTGCGCTTGCGCAATTCGACACTGCTCATATTCATTTCCCGGGCGGCGGCTTCAACCAGTCGCTCAACCACAAAAGTTGCTTCAGGACGTCCGGCACCCCGATACGCATCGACCGGCGCCGTATTGGTAAAGACAGCCAAAACTTCGCAATAGATCGCAGGCGTCGTATACTGGCCCGCCAGCAGGGTCGCATACAGATAAGTTGGAACAGCGGACGCGAACAGAGACAGATAACCGCCCATATTGGCGATCGTGCTCACCCGCATTCCGAGAAACTTACCCTCGGCATCCAGAGCCAGTTCGGCAGTTGTCACATGATCGCGGCCATGGGCATCGGAGAGAAACGATTCCGAACGTTCCGCCGTCCATTTTATGGCGCGGTTGACCTTCTTGCTCGCCCACAGGCAGACAAGTTCTTCGGAGTAAATATAAATCTTCGAACCAAATCCGCCGCCGACATCCGGTGCGATGACTCTGAGCTTGTGCTCCGGTGCAACATTATTGAATGCAGACAATACAAGCCGGGCAACATGGGGGTTCTGGCTCGTCGTATAGAGCGTCAAATCATTGGTGCCTGCATTGTAGTCGGCAAGTGCGGCCCGAGGTTCGATGGCATTGGGAATCAACCTGTTGTTGACGAACTCCAACTTTGTAACGTGATGTGCATTTGCAAAGATGTCATCGACAGGCTGTTTTTCGCCCAATTCCCAATCAAAGCAGACATTGTTCGGAACATCATCATGAAGCTGTGGAGTGCCGTCCTTCGCGGCATCGGCGGTGGAAACCACAGCGGGCAGAATATCATAATCTACACTGACTTTTTCGGCAGCATCCTTTGCCTGATCCAAAGTCTCGGCAATCACAACGGCCACATGGTCCCCCACATAACGCACCTTGTCACCGGCCAGCGCCGGATGATTGGGCATTTTGAATGGATCGCCATTCTTGCTGTTGATCACCCACCCGCAAACCAGGGGGCCAATTTCATCTTCGGTGAGATCCTTACCCGTAAAAACGGCGACAACACCTTCGGAATTCTTAGCATCCTGAGTGTCAATACTGACGATTTTAGCATGAGCATGGGGAGATCGTACGAAATAAGCATAGGTCTGTCGGGCAATGTTTATATCATCCAGATAATTTCCGTTTCCGGTAATAAATCTCTGATCTTCTTTTCGGTGTACTGCGGCACCAATTCCTGAATCTGTCATTGTTTGCCTCCCCTATTGTCCAGAGCGCATGGCTTCAGCACCAGCCATGATCGACTTGACGATGTTTTGATAGCCCGTACAGCGGCAGATATTGCCTTCGAGCCACTTCCTGATGTCGCCTTCAGATGGATTTGCGTTAGTTTTGACTAAATCGATTGCACTCATCACCATGCCGGGAGTGCAGAATCCGCATTGTAGTCCATGGTTCTCGTTGAACGCCTTCTGCATCGGGTGCAAGCTGCCATTGTTGGCAACACCTTCAATAGTGACGACATCCGCACCTTCGGCCTGAACCGCAAGCATCGTACAGCTTTTGACGGAATTTCCATCAATGTGGACGACACAAGAGCCGCACTGGCTGGTATCGCAACCAATATGCGTTCCCGTCAATCCGAGATGGTCCCTGACAAACTGGCTGAGAAGCGTACGCGACTCCACATCGCCGCTGCACGTCTTACCGTTCACCGTCATCGACACTCTGGTCGCCATCTTTATTCCTCCCTTATATT
>JBPCWG010000256.1:0-2738 GCA_051009705.1 Methyloligellaceae bacterium
TATGACACCATGACGGTTTTTGACAATTTGGCGTTCCCATTGCGAAATCGTGACGTAGACGAAGCTCAAATCGAGCAGCGTGTCCATGATATTGCAGAAATGCTGGAGCTTTCAGATTCCCTTTCCAAGCGCGCTGCAGGGCTAACGGCTGATGGCAAGCAGAAGATCTCTCTCGGCCGCGGATTAGTCCGTTCGGATGTTAATGTCATTATGTTTGACGAGCCTCTGACAGTGATTGACCCACACTTAAAATGGAAACTGCGGTCGAAGCTGAAAGAACTTCACCAGCAAATTCGAACGACCATGATCTATGTGACCCACGACCAGACAGAGGCCCTTACATTCGCAGACAAAGTTGTGGTCATGCACGATGGGCAGGTTGTCCAGATTGGAAGTCCGGTAGAGTTATTCGAGAAACCACAACACACATTCGTGGGTCATTTTATCGGCTCTCCCGGTATGAACATACTTCCGGCCGAAGTTGACAAGGGGGCAGTTTATTTTAACGGTCATCGCGTAGAAGTAAGCAGCAACATTGTCGACGGTCAGGCGAACACGGAATTTGAAATTGGAATACGACCGGAGTTTATTAGCCTGGCTGAGACCGGCATTCCGGTCAGAATAGAGACTGTAAGCGATGCTGGCCGTCATCAGGTCGTGACCGCCGTCAGTGAAAACACGCGCATCAATCTCCTTGTTTCAGGTGAGACAGCAATACCGTCAGAAACAGCCCATGTGGTTTTTGATACCAGTCAAACCCGGCTCTATCAGGCTGGTTGGCTGGCGGGAGGCTAGAGGGATGGATAAGTCGACAAATCAGAAAGGCTGGCTGTTCGTATTGCCCGTTGTGATTCTGGTTGCATTCAATGCCGTCATTCCCCTGATGACCGTTGTAAATTATTCGGTGCAGGAAACCTTCGGCAACAATGTGTTCTTCTTTGAAGGAATCAAATGGTTCAGTCAGGTTCTGCATTCTGAGCGATTTCATGCGTCTCTAGGGCGCCAGCTCATGTTCACGGGAATTATTCTGGCTATCGAAATTCCGCTGGGCGTTGCCATTGCGCTGGCCATGCCGCGAAAAGGAATCGGTGTTTCAATATGTCTGGTTCTGATGGCCCTGCCGCTACTGATCCCCTGGAACGTGGTTGGTGCCATGTGGAACATATTTGCACTTCCGGACATTGGAATGCTCGGCAATACTCTGAACAGACTGGGAATAAATTACAATTACACGCAACAGCCTCTGTCTGCCTGGATAACCCTGATTGCAATGGATGTTTGGCACTGGACATCACTGGTCGTGTTGCTGTCCTATGCTGGCCTGAGTTCGATTTCAGACGCTTATTATCAGGCCGCGAAAATTGATGGGGCTTCTTCGTGGGCGATCTTTAGATATATCCAGCTCCCAAAGATGAAACGGGTTCTCACGATCGCTGTGTTGCTGCGGTTTATGGATAGCTTCAATATATACACTGAACCGTTCGTGCTTACGGGTGGAGGACCGGGAAATTCCACCACGCTGTTATCTATTGATCTCGTCAAGGTGGCGCTTGGACAGTTTGACCTTGGTCCGGCAGCAGCGATGTCAATCATATATTTCCTCATCATTCTGCTTCTGTGCTGGGTTTTCTATACGGTCATGACTCGGGGAGAAAACAACTGATGGTACGATTGAAATGGCTGGTGCCAACCACCTACATCATCTTCGTGCTCCTGCCGATCTATTGGCTGGTCAGTATGAGTTTCAAGAGTACCAACGAAATTCTTGGTGGATTTACGCTCTGGCCAAACGAGTTCACTCTGGCCAATTACTGGTCCATATTTTCAGATCCCGTCTGGTACAATGGATACATAAATTCGATCATCTATGTCGTTCTGAATACCGTAATTTCCGTTTCTGTCGCCCTGCCGGCGGCCTATGCTTTTTCCCGCTACCGGTTCCTGGGAGACAAACAGCTATTTTTCTGGCTGCTGACAAACCGCATGGCGCCTGCAGCAGTATTCGCATTGCCGTTCTTCCAGCTTTACTCAGCTATAGGCCTGTTCGATACGCATTTAGCGGTGGCACTCGCTCACTGTCTCTTCAATATCCCCCTGGCGGTCTGGATATTGGAAGGCTTCATGTCCGGTGTGCCTAAACAGCTGGATGAAACGGCCTATATTGACGGCTACAGTTTTCCCAGATTTTTTCTGCGGATATTTATTCCAACGATTGCCGCCGGAATAGGTGTGACCGCATTTTTCTGTTTCATGTTTTCCTGGGTCGAGCTGTTATTGGCCAAGACATTGACGTCTGTTGCAGCAAAGCCAATTGCGGCGACGATGACGCGCACCGCGAGCAGTTCCGGTTACGAACTGGGCTTGCTGGCAGCTGCGGGTACATTGACACTGATCCCTGGAGCATTTGTAATCTATTTTGTCCGGAACTACATTGCCAAAGGTTTTGCCCTTGGCCGAGTATAACCGGAAGCAACTGACAAAGTTGGATATTGAATAATGAATCTTGAATGGATGGCCTGGACCTGGCAAACAGCCGCATTTTTCGGGATTATATTCGTATTTCTTTTATCCATGACGATTTGGGAGATCCGATCTCCTGGGGGTGGGCAAAGGCGAGGCATATTGACAATAGAAACAACGCGTGGCGACCGCCTGTTCATCAGTCTGCTTGGGAGTGCATTCATCCACCTGGGATGGCTTGGATTGCTGGGACCACCACTGTGGATCGCATTTGGATT
>JBPCWG010000257.1:0-7597 GCA_051009705.1 Methyloligellaceae bacterium
GGACGGGGACACGGTGCGCGATCATGCGGATGCCTTCCGGGGATTTTCCCTTTTTGTTTCCCGTAAAAACCCTGCTTTCAAAAACAGTCTGAAAGTGGCACGGCGCATTGCCGCCGCATTTAAGGATGCCGGTCTGGGTCAAACCCTCCATCACGCAGAACCCATAAAGGGCGAAGACCGGGAACTCATCGATTGGGATTTAGGTGTCTATAATGTGCCGTTTTCGGTATTGCGGCGGGCATCCATGCCTTCGGTGCTTGTTGAGCTGGGTGTGATTATCAACCGCCGGGAAGAAGCCTGGCTCAACCAGACCTCAACGCGTAAACAGATGGCCGATCTCATCATCAGAGCCCTGACCGAGAGTTGTCGCTGATGCGGTCCATTATGGAAAGCGATTGACACCAATATCTCCCAAACAGACGGCCTACCGATTTTCTTGCACCTCTTTGAAATGACGTCTATTTTGAAATAAAGCTCTGGCGTCACGGATGGCTGAGCAAGTTGGAAGGTTTTTCGGTTATCAAAAATCAAATTCGGGAGTGAAATAATGTCTTTAGACAATGAAACCCAGGATCGCACGCAATCCGTGCCCAACGAACTCGAATCCCATTGGATTCCATTCACTCCGAACCGCGAGTTTAAAAAGGCGCCGCGTCTCGTCTCCGGAGCCGAAGGCATGTACTACACGACCCCCGATTCCCGCCGCATTTTGGATGCGACCGCGGGCCTTTGGTGTGTCAATGCCGGCCATTGTAGAAAACCGATTGTCGAGGCCATCCAGACTGCAGCGGGTACACTGGACTACGCCCCCCACTTCCAGTTCGGTCATCCAAGCTCCTTCAAGCTGGCATCTGAGATTTCCATGTCGGCACCGCAGGACCTTGACTATGTTTTCTTCGGCAACTCCGGTTCCGAAGCGGTGGATTCGGCCCTGAAGATGGCTCTTGCCTATCAGCGCGCGATCGGCGAGGGCACCCGGACGCGTTTCATTGGCCGCGAGCGCGGCTACCATGGTGTTGGATTTGGCGGAATTTCCGTCGGCGGCATGGTGGCCAACCGCAAGCAGTTCGGGACACAACTGCCCGGCGTAGATCATCTGCGCGCCACCTATTCTCATGAACACCAGGCCTTCACAAAAGGACAACCTGAATGGGGGGCTCATCTCGCCGAAGATCTTGAAAGTCTGGTGGCCCTGCATGACGCCTCGACGATTGCCGCCGTAATCGTTGAACCCATGGCCGGTTCCACGGGCGTGTTACCACCCCCCCAAGGGTATCTCGAACGTCTGCGGGAAATTACGCGCAAGCATGGCATCCTGTTAATCTTTGATGAAGTGATTTGCGGGTTTGGCCGGCTGGGGTCTTCTTTCGGAGCCGAGCGTTTCGGCGTTACGCCGGACCTCATTACGTTCGCCAAGGGCGTGACCAGTGGGACAGTGCCGCTCAGCGGTGTGATCGCCCATAAGATGGTTTATGAATCGATGATGGAAGGCCCCGAACATCTACCGGAATTCCTCCATGGCTACACCTATTCGGCGCACCCCCTGGGAGTGGCCGCGGGGCTCGCGACACTTAAGCTTTACCGCGATGAGGGATTATATCAGCGTGCGGCCGAGTTAGAGCCAATATTCGCCGATGCGCTGCATTCCTTGAAAGATGCGCCCGGCGTTACCGATATTAGGACCCTGGGTCTCGCCGGCGCTATCGATCTCGTTCCCCGTGAAGGCGCTCCGGGCGAGCGGGCATTCGATGCCATGCGCCATGCATTCCACGAGCTTGACATCATGATCCGAGTAACCGGGGACACTATTGCTTTGTCGCCACCACTCATCGTCAGCGCGGATGAAATCGGTATTATCGCAGACAAGGTCCGCGAAGTTATAGGCAAAGTGGCCTAACAGTCTGCTTCGAAAATAGTTAATGCAGCAATTTCAAATGCGAGGAAATCCTGACAGGACCGGATTTCCTCGCAAGGCGCTGTCTACTGGAATTCTTTGCGCTCGTTGTTCAACCGGGTTAACAGGCCGCCGGTTACTCAATTCTGTTTGCATAGAGATAAAGTGCGATCGCCAGACCGCCACCAGCGAGTCCGCCAATCAGAGTAAGAAGTCCAATTTGCAATTCACCGCCCGCATAACGGAAACTGTCAATGACAAGCATGACGCAAGCAAACAGAAGGATTGCACTCAGGATCTGCAGGACTGTTTTAATGTCGTAAATATTGTTCGGCTTCATCGCAATGTGACCTGATAATTTGCATCCATAGCAGGTTTGATAAACAGGGACTATCATGTTGATAGATGGCTCTGCGGATTTTTCTCGCACAAATAAGCACTTATCATCCGAATGCCTGTTTTTGTTCCACTGTGATACCATTTTTTGTTCCTCAATGATGAGAAATTCATCCCCCGCGCGACAACAATTGATCATAAAAAAAGTTTGAACGGTCGAAGTGCAAAATCGATTTTTAGTGTCTTGGAAATTTCATAATTGTTCTCCATAATTTCTGAACTCGGAATTCGTTGGAAACTCGGCGCCTCTTGAAACTAGACGTTACTTTCCCAAATATCTGAGAATTAAAACCCGCCCCCCGGGGCTTTTTGACGTTTGCGGGAAAGGATCCCACCATGAGCCAGTCTGGCACTGTAAAGTTTTTTAATCATTCCAAAGGGTACGGTTTTATTGAACCCGAAGATGGAACAAAAGATGTCTTTGTCCATATAAGCGCGTTGCAGAACTCCGGCATTGGAGAGATCAATGAAGGAGACAAAGTGTCTTTTGAAGTGGAAGATGATCCGCGTGGTCGAGGCAAACAAGTCTCTTCAATTTCTCTGTCATAAAATCTGCGAACTTTATTAGAGTAAATTACGGCGCGTCCCCATCGGGATGCGCTTCGTTGTTCGCAAACAAGGGCACATCACTAATCCGGCCCATCCTGCTGGAAAAGTCACCAAATTGGACTGAGCTTTCAGCCTCTGTTTTCAGGTCAGAGACAGGAAGGCCATGTAAAGCACCGTCGCGTATTTGGCGATCTCGGCAAACACGGGGGTATCTTTTGAGCGGGCAGCGCTGCGCCATACGCCGACCGTGACCCACACATTGTAAGGAAGGGGCAGGAAATAGAGGGGGACCAGCCAGACTGCTGCCCATTCATAGATAACTGCAATATAGAACAGGACTGAGGTAACTATGTTAACCACGGTTCCCCAGACGACAACAAACCAAAAAAAAGTGTCGTTCAGATTGACGTCGCCGGACCACAACGCCTGAATTGGTAATGAAAGTTTTGACTTGTTTGTGGCCAATGGGTCCATCCGGAAAAGAATATCGGAGCCGGACCAGCTTAGGCAAATTTTCCGACGCTGACCAGATTGATCAATTCAAGACCGGTGCATGCCACTGTCGAATTCTGGGATCTGCCGATATGATCTCTGCCGGATCAATTTCTGATAAGCTGTATGTCGATGCGTTTTAAAAATTTGCCGCCCGTTTTAATACTTATACGCTGGGTGTTGTCGCGCCTGTGCAACCGAAAGTCCGCATCGCCATGGAAGCTTTTCACCGCGAGTTGAAATCCGTCCGCCAGACAAATCCCATTCAGTTCACCGGTTGATTTGGAAAAACGTTCAATCCAACTCCCGAAGAGACCAGTACCTTTACTGAACAATTCGCCCCTGAATTCAAACTTGTGCCCCGCCACTGAAACGCAACGGAGATTTTGAATCAGGCGCTGCTTCGATCGATGCGCAAAATAGGTGGCGCGACAGGATATTTTCTCACGAGTGTCGCCGCGGAATTCCAAGTATCCGGATCCGACCCAGCGGCCCTTGTAATTATTAAGATCATCGGCAACAGACGGATCAACCGGCATCAGAAGGGGAACTGCGGCTATTCCGAATGCAGTGATCAGATGCAGAACCGCTAGACGGGGGAGCAAGAAACTGAGCCTCACAATCAATCAATCTAATGCAATTAAAAATCAATAAAAAATTTTGCACACGGGGAATAAGTTCTGACACGTCCAGATGAATGCCCCCAAAGTAAATCTATAGCACGCGTCCTAAAATATATCCTAACTGTGATGTGTATCACAGTTTCCAACACGGAACCGCCCTACATGAGATTGGCTGACAGGCTAGGTCAGCATTATCGGAGAGAAAGGGATGGAATTCATGAACGATATGACGGAAATCGATACGCAACCGGATTATGATGGCATTAAATCGAAGCAGGTGGTCGCCTGGGCTTCGGGGGATTATGCCCGCATCGGTGTAACACTTCAGATTGTTGGCGAACAATTGGCCGAAGCGGTTGACTTTGCACCCAACGCCAACGTTCTCGACGTTGCTGCCGGTAACGGCAATGCCACCCTTGCCTGCGCCCGCCGCTGGGCTCGGGTTACGAGTACGGACTACGTCGCGCAATTGCTCGACAAGGGCCGCGAACGTGCAGAAGCGGACGGGCTCGATGTAACTTTTCAAACGTCAGATGCCGAAAACTTGTCGTTCGGCGACAATACATTTGACGCGGTGGTTTCAACATTCGGAGTGATGTTCGCCCCGAACCAGGCAAAGGCTGCTTCCGAACTCGCCCGGGTCTGCCGGTCCGGAGGCAAGATAGGTCTCGCCAACTGGACACCGGATGGCTTTATCGGCCAGCTCTTCAAAACTTTGGGCCGTCATTTGCCACCACCGGCCGGGCTCAAGTCTCCGGCTCTCTAGGGTACCCGGGATTGGATCGAGGACAATTTTTCAGCAGTCAGCGACGATTTTCAGTTCACAAAACGTTCTTTCATGTTTCGTCATCCTTCGCCGGACTTCTTTATTGATTTTTTCCGGACCTACTACGGTCCCGTTCACAAAGCCTTTCTGGCCCTTGATGGAGACGGTCAGCGGGCTCTGCACAAGGATCTCCAGGAGCTTGTCGAACAATTCAATACGGCAAAAGATGGAAGCATGCGCGTACCAGGCGACTATGGAGAAATCGTCATCACAGTCAGATAACAGGTCACGCACGAACACTTATCGCGGAATGCTGCGCAGTTGAGTTTTGAGTTGATAGAACAGTGAATAAAGGGGACGCGGACTTTTGTTTCGTGTCCCTCAAATTATCAATTCTCCTTTGGCGCGCGGAGCGATTTACTAAACTTGCAACGCGGACATATCGGAAAACTTTGTCCTGTTAAGGACATTTGCAAGAAATGCCGTGCAATCACAGGCGGTTTCACTATTATATTGGCCTAAATGTATAACCAAATTGAGTAGTTCGAAGTTTGTCATGCCGATTTCAGAATCGTATCGAACGCACATCCGGGTATTCGATACTGAACTGCAGAAAATTTACAAGGCGCTTTCAGCGCGATCCCGGCGGTCGGACAATGCCCGACTCAAGCAGGAAATTTATGACCTCCTTGATCTCGGAGAAACTCTGCACGCGTTTCACATAGGTAACGGGCAAATGGAAAGTGCACTGAAACTTGTGAAAGTTTGTAGATATCTCGAAGCATTGGTTAAAGATTTATCATAAACTTTCGAAATTGAATTAGTGTGACATTCCTGCTCTGGACCTTTCACGGGCATCTTATGTGCCATTGTCGCCGGCGGAAAAAATGACCGGCCGCTCTCCACATCTCTCTTTCTGTTACAAGCTGTTTGTCGCCATCGACAGTCGGTGATTTCAGTATAAAAATTAATCCATTGGCGTATTCATGTATGAAAATAGTGCAGTTGTGTCGCGGACAGGCTTCTGGCAACTATTGTGCATGCGCTGCAGACCAAAAAGTGGTGCAATCAATAAACTCAACAAAAATACTGAAACCCGGTTTTCCGGGTTTTCTTTTTGATCTCGCGAAACTGTGTCGGAATTGTCATAGGCGAATATTCTCGAATCTGATTTAAATATTTGTGCATGTTTTTAGAGCATGTATTTCCTCCCAAGACTAAATGGTCCTTGCGAAGCAGGGGCCATCTTTTTTTGAGAATTTAATGCAGGCTTCGTCATTGCAATTTCTCCTTCAACCGAAAAATTTAATGGATTGCTCCCAGTCGCAGCGAAAGCGTGGGAAAGCGTCGGCAAGACCTGTGTGCAAGATGTTGGGCTGTTGTGAGCGGCAAAAAAACACTTTGCGACGTTGCGGTTACATCTAAAATAGCTAACCGGAGCTGATGGGCCTTCCCAAACCTCTCCTATCAGATCCATTTCCCATAGAACTGGGTTTCCCGGAACTTCGTTATGAGTTCCGGGAAACTTTTTTTGCGTTATCCCGTCTTATTAAGTGAAACGCATACTAGTTAAGTGAAACCCATACGAGGATCGGATCAAATGATGCAGATCCTGAAATCTATCGGTTCATTTAGTCGATTTCGATAATATCAATAAATTGGAAATACTTTTGGTTCAGACTGTGCAGGTAGCGGTGCAACAGGCAGTGGCTTGTTGCCATGACCCCTGACGAATTGTCATGACTGACTCAAATGCCTTGATACTGGAAGACAACCCGTTCGATCAGCGCATACTTGCGACGATCTTAAGGGCTTTGGGATTTTCAAGTGTCGAAACTGAGGAGTCGACGATTCAGGCTTTTGAACGAGTGAATCAAGGCAATCTCAGCGTGGTCTTCGCCGATATCGTACTGCCTGAGGGGAACGGGCTCGAATTTCTGAAACTCATCCGCTCTTCCGAACATTGCCGTTTTCCGGATGTTCCCGTCGTCATCGTTTCTGCCCATTCCGAGCTCAAATGGGTTAAGCGCTCCATCGAGTATGGTGCTGACGATTTCGTTGTTAAACCCATGAGCCCGGAACAGATCATTCGAAAAGTCGAACCGATTTTGCGCGGAGACCGCCCGACTTTTACGCGCTGGAAGCTGCAGGCCAAGCTTGGCTCAAAGTCACAAATTCTTAAATCCGGCGATGAATTAGAAAACCCGGCCGAAGAAGCCCAAGAAGATATTCTTGAAGTCGAATAAGGCTCTTGCGCTTGCAGGCATTAATCCGAATGCAGGGGGCATGACTCCGGTTTATTTAACGTTGGTTTAGAACAAATCAGAGTCAACGCCGGATTCCCGGTTCTCAGACAACATCCTCCTCGGAAAGCAGCGTTGCGACAAATGCCTCTCGTCTTTTGAGGTTATCCTTATAGGCGGTGTCGAACTCCGGGGACAGGGCCGCCACTACGACAGGATCAAAAGCCAGGGTTTCAGCCCACGCCTTCAGCTTCGGGAAGCTATTAAGAAATCCCGACTTTAAAAATTTGTCGACCCTGATGAATCGTTGCAGAAAAGGAGCATAGGCTGCATCCATCAGGCTCAGCCTGGAACCGTTGAAATAGGGTCCCGCCTCGCTGCGTTCATCGGTAAGTGCGGTTTCCAGGGGCTGTACGGCTTTTTCCACCGCCGGCCAGTCCTCGTCCATGGCTTCCCGGGATTTGCAGTAAGTTATCTTGCCGAGAGCTGGGGAAAATGTCGGAACATAATCCGTCCACGCCCGGTTGCGGGCGCGCTTCACCGGGTCTTCCGGGTGCAGTTGCGGTGGCACCATTTCATCCAGAAACTCGGCAATTGCGTTGGATTCAAAAAGCTGTTGTTTGTCGAACTCGAG
>JBPCWG010000258.1:0-11538 GCA_051009705.1 Methyloligellaceae bacterium
ATCGAGAATTCAAGCCTGGTGTAGACAAAGAACCCGCTGGTTAAAGGGCTGGATGCAGACCTTTATTGTTCACATGCGCAATCCCTTCAATGCGCTCAGGGAGCTCAAATTAAAAGGATATCTGGGCTTGCAAATTACATTTGCCAGTATACTGGCTTCAGCTTTTGTTTATCCCTGGACTTGCTTCTATCTAATCTGGCAATTGATGACCCCGGCTACGGCTTCAGATGGAAGTGGTATTTGCAGCGATTGGTTTTTGGTCTTTTGCCTGGTGAATCTGGGATTCTCGTTTTTTGCGAAAATGTGCCTTGGCCTTACGGCACTCTGGTCTCGAGAACACTCCATATCCTGGGTGAATATCTTTGCACTACCGTTTTACTGGTTACTCATATCAGTCGCTGTCTATCGCGCCTTTTACCAAATGTTTGTATCTCCGTCTTATTGGGAAAAGACCGAGCATGGAGTCTCGCGCCTCATGCCGTTTAACGGGAAAATTGTCCTGCGAAAATGAAAATGGAACGAGGACATTCCTTTGTCGGTAAATATTCATCGAATCTGCTTATGGCATAAGGCTGCCCCAGAATTAGTCTGCACTACATAAACTCATTGTGACTCTTCTGGAAATGGGGATTGTGCTAGTAGGACAAGTCGTCCGAACGATTATCCGCCAATAAAATCCATAATGACTGCGTATCAAGGTATTAGCCGTTGTAATTTCGATTCAAAAGGTTGATAAAAAAATCGAATTCAATAATTTGGATTTCCAGATTGCGGCCAGCAACGAGAGATGTATGAACGAACTCAATATTCATCTAAAAGATGCTAACGAATTGAAAAAGCTTGGCAAATTCGAGCATCCGGAGTTTACCGCCAAAGGCGAGCTACGCGCGTCGGTTAAGCTTACCAATCTGAATACACTTTGGATTAACACTGGCACGCTTTGCAATATCGAGTGCTTCAATTGTTACATCGAATCGAGCCCCAAGAATGATCGTCTCGTTTACATCACCGCAGCCGAACATGAAGGTGTCCTGGAAGAAGTCAAACAGCTGCATCTCAATACCAAAGAGATCGCATATACAGGCGGCGAACCCTTCCTGAATCCGGATATGATCGCCATGGCGCATCAGTCCCTGGCCCGGGGTTTCGAGGTATTGATCCTGACCAATGCCATGCAACCGATGCAGCGGAAGGCTGTGAAGAAGGGTCTTCTCGAATTGCAGCAATCCTACGGGGAAAAACTCACCTTGCGGGTCAGTCTCGATCACTTCTCCAAAGAACTGCATGAGAAGGAAAGGGGTCCTAACTCCTGGAACAAGACGATCGAAGGAGTTGATTGGCTTGTCGATCACGATTTTAATGTCGCAATTGCTGGTCGGACTTGCTGGGAAGAATCGGAAGAAGAAGCCAGAATTGGCTTCGCAGAACTGTTTTCTGATCGCAACTGGGAACTAAGTGCCTCTAATCCGGCACAACTGGTTCTGTTTCCGGAGATGGACGAAACAGTTGATGTTCCGGAAATCACGACGGATTGCTGGGATATCCTCAATGTCAATCCGGATGACATTATGTGTGCGACCAGCCGCATGGTTGTAAAACGAAAAGGCCATGACCGTCTAACTGTCCTTCCCTGTACGCTGCTACCCTATGATGAAGCGTTTGATATGGGATCTAACCTTGGACAGTCCCTGCGTGCCAATGGGGGCATGTTTGACGATGGTGCGGTGAAACTCTGTCACCACAATTGCGCGAAGTTCTGTGTCCTCGGCGGTGGCAGCTGCAGTGCCTGACTGAGGATCATACCCGGTTTTGTGGCGTCGATCCCTAGTTTTCTCAATCTTTGCGATTATAGAAATGTTTGGAAAGTTTTAGTCCCTGTCCCTGATAATTTGATTTCAGATTGGCCCCATAAATCTTGTCCGGCACTTCGGAAAGCTGCTCATAGATGAGCCGGCCAATGATCTGACCATCTTCCAGCAGGAACGGAACCTTGTGACTGCGCACCTCGAGAACCGCGCGACTACCCGTTCCGCCGGCTTCAGAGTGACCAAAACCGGGATCAAAAAATCCAGCATAATGCACGCGAAATTCACCCACGAGCGGATTGAACGGAACCATTTCTGCCGCATGTGTTGGCGGCACATGCACGGCTTCCTTCGATGCGAGAATGTAAAACTGGTCGGGATCCAGGATTAACCCCGCCTCATTCTGTCGGTAAATTGGATCCCAATAATCCTGCAAGGCACAGGATCCGGAATCGTCGACATCCACAACACCGGTATGTCGCTTGGCCCTGTAACCGATCAGACCTGATGCATCGCCAATCAAATCGACAGACAAGGCAATGCCTTCTGAAATATCGGGTTCATTTGTTGATACAAGCTGATGCTTGACATGCAGGGTTCTTAAATCTGCATCCGGTGTTTCCGTATTTCCCCTTCGGAATCGTATTTGAGACAATCGCGATCCCTCTCTAACCAAGATGGGGAAAGTCTGCGGACAAACTTCCGCATACAGGGGGCCGGCATACCCGGATTGGATTTGATCGAATTCTTTTGCCTTATTGGAAATCACGCGGGTGAAAACATCCAGGCGGCCTGTAGAACTCTTTGGATTGGCCGACGCTGACAAGTTTTCGGGCAAGGCCAGGTTTTCGAGCAGAGGAATGAGATAAACACACCCGGTTTCCAGAACAGCTCCGTCGCTCAGATTTATACTGTGCAGGACGAAATCATCAAGCTTGTCTGTAACCGAAGCGTTGGGCCCCGGAAGAAAACTTGCGCGAATACGATAGGCAACTTTACCCAGTCGCAGGTCCAGGCTGGCCGGCTGAATCTGGTTTTCGGTTGCCGGTGTTTCGAGTTGTATAATTCGGGCACTTATGAGTTCTTCGATCGCATTTGATGGAAGTATACCATCGTGCTCAACTTTTCCCTGTTCTTCGACCGCCAATGTCAAGGCCTCTTCCTATTCCTCTCCGGATAGTGAATAGATTAAATTAATCCATTAACGGATGAAACCCTTGACGCCAAGACCCAGTTGATGATAATCCCCGTCAATCAATGTGTGGTGATTTGGCCGGCCGGCTTGCAGCCACTTGAAATAATTCGCTAAAAGGGCCGATACGCGTGAACCCGGTCCTGCATTTCTGCTAGGCCGGGATTTTTTATGCAGTATGGGAGACCGAAAATGACCGATCTGAGTAAACCCCGTCTCGTTGATGAACAATGGGGCGAAGCGACGAAGTTGGTCCAGGGTGGTACAATCAGAAGTCCTTTTGGAGAAACTTCAGAGGCTTTGTTTCTCACATCTGGTTACGTGTACAACACCGCCGAAGAAGCTGAAGCTCGTTTCAAGGGTGAGGATGAGGGGTATATATACAGCCGCTTTTCCAACCCGACAGTCTCCATGTTTGAGGAGCGTATGAAGGCCCTCGAAGGAGCTGAGGCCGCACGAGCCACCGGAACAGGTATGGCCGCTGTTACCGCGAGCCTGCTTTGCCAGCTCAATGCCGGTGACCATATTGTCTCTTCGAGAGCTCTGTTTGGCAGTTGCCGCTATGTCGTCGAAACGCTAGCCCCGAGATTCGGTATAGAGTCCACACTTGTGGATGGCCGCGACCTCGATGCCTGGCAAAATGCCATACGTCCAAATACCAAAGTCTTCTTTTTTGAATCTCCAGCTAATCCCACAACCGAAGTCGTGGACATTGAGGCGGTCTGTGAAATCGCCCATGCTAATGGAGCCCGGGTCGTCATCGACAACGTTTTTGCGACTCCCATCCTGCAGAAACCTCTTCAGCTCGGTGCCGATGTTGTTGTGTATTCCGCCACAAAGCACATTGATGGCCAGGGCCGTTGCCTGGGCGGCATCGTACTCTCCAACGAAGACTTCGTTTCCGAATTTTTGCATGATTTTATGCGGCAGACAGGACCTTCCATCAGTCCGTTTAATGCCTGGGTCATGCTCAAAGGGCTGGAAACACTGGCCCTGCGCGTTGACCGTCATGTGAGATCAGCTGAAATGCTCGCAGAATTCCTGAACAACAGGAAGGAAATCAGAACCGTTCTTTATCCTGGAAGCGAAAATCATCCGCAGGCAGATATCTGTCGCAAACAAATGAAAGCCGGCGGTAATGTCATCGCTTTCGAACTTAAAGGTAACAAGGAGACCGTTTTCAATTTCCTGAATGCGCTCAAGATTATCCGTATTTCCAACAATCTTGGAGATACCAAAAGCCTGGTTACGCATCCGGCAACCACAACGCATCAGCGATTGACACCTGATGCCCGCGCAGAACTTGGAATCAGCGATTCTCTGGTCAGGGTTTCAGTGGGACTTGAAGATGTTGCGGATCTGACCGTTGACATTGATCAGGCGTTGGCAATGACGCAACAATAAGCTTTTTAAGTCGCGGTTTCGCGATTAAATTCTGGGCCGTATAGATTCGACATGTGCATCTGATATGATCGATCACAGACCTATCCTCCTGGTTATCGGTATTCTCCTGGCAACACTCGGTTGTGCCATGATGATACCGGCGTTGCTCGAAGTTGCCCTGGAACAGGATGGATGGGTGGTCTTCGCCGCTTCTTCCGTTTTGACGCTGTTTTTTGGCATTGCAATGGCCATTGCATCCAGGGGAAAGACAGGGAATTTATCCCTTCGTGAAGCCTTTCTGCTGACCACGTTTTCATGGGTATTTCTTGCTGCATTCGGTGCAATACCGTTCGCTTGGTCAAACCTCGGCTTGAGTTACACGGATGCATTTTTCGAATCCATGTCAGGACTCACCACAACGGGCGCGACGGTTATCGTCGGTCTCGATACAGCGCCGCGTGGATTGATCCTCTGGCGTGCTCTGCTCCAGTGGCTCGGTGGCATCGGGATTATTGTCATGGCCATTGCCGTTCTGCCCATGCTGCAGATTGGTGGCATGCAACTTTTCAAAGTGGAAGCATTTGATGCCCCGGAAAAGATTCTACCCCGGGCCACGCAGATTTCCGGCTCCCTGTCGAGTATCTACCTGATATTCACGGTGGCCTGTGCCTTTGGCTATTTCATTGCCGGCATGAATTATTTTGACGCTATTGTCCATTCCATGACAACGATTGCTACGGGGGGGTACAGCTCTTATGATTCTTCGTTTCAAAAGTTCAATGACGCCGGCATTGAATCCGTTGCTATTGTCGGCATGATCCTGGGCAGCATTCCGTTTTTGCTCTATCTCAAGGGATTTCGGCTCGGGCCGCTGGAACTTTTCAAAGACGAGCAGGTCCGGGGTTTCTTAATTGCACTCGGCTTTTTCATACTCTTATTGGCGATACAGCAAACTCTGACATCTAAATTCGGCTTTTTTACAAATTTGCGGCACTCGGCTTTCAATGTAACCTCCCTGATGACCGGAACCGGCTATGTTTCGACCGATTACAACAAGTGGGGAAATTTTGCGATCGGGCTCGTGTTTCTGGTTATGTTTGTCGGCGGGTGCAGCGGATCCACGTCCTGCGGCATCAAGATATTTCGTTTCCAAGTGATGTACTCCGCTCTCCAGCACCGCATAAAAACACTCATCTATCCGAGCGGTATGTTTGCCATCAATTATAACGGACACACGGTATCACAGCAGGTCATAAGTTCGGTCATGAGTTTTTTCTTCCTGTTTGTTCTGTTTTTTCTGCTCTTGTCCTTGTCCCTGGAAATGCTCGGACTGGATAGTCTGACCGCCATGTCCGCGTCCGCCTCGGCGCTTGCCAATGTCGGCCCTGGTCTAGGTGAACTTGTTGGCCCAAACGGTAATTTTTCGAAATTGCCCGATGCGGCCAAATGGTTGCTATCATTTGGAATGCTTCTCGGCCGCCTGGAACTATTCGCGGTTTTGGTTTTGTTTACTCCAAGCTTCTGGCGACGATAACTGTTAGATGAATCTTAACTTCTGTGCTAAACGGTGATCATATATTTGCAGACGCTCGCGCCCGTTGATTTCCACTCTTACGTGACCAGGGATGGGCCTATCTCACCATAAGCTCAATTGCTAAAAATAACGAATTTTGTCGAAGAAACTGATATTTTATGACAACTCAGCCCATTCCAGACCCTGTTTCCCTGCTTGCCGATCTCGTTGCCTTTGACACGACAAGCCGAAATTCCAATCTTCAGATCATCGACTATATAAAAAACTATCTGGAGTCCCACGGTGTACAATCTTATTTGCTACCAAATGCTGACGGAGACAAATGCAGTTTGTTTGCAACAATCGGAAGTGGCGATCAACGGGGCATTGGACTTTCAGCCCATACCGATGTCGTACCCGTGGATGGTCAGAACTGGACGACCGATCCCTTTGACCTAAAGGAAATTGAGGGACGACTCTACGGTCGCGGTTCCTGTGACATGAAAGGTTTCCTGGCCTGTGTCCTAGCCAAAGTTCCTGATTTCATTGCTCGAAACCGATCTACGCCGGTTCATCTCGTATTTTCATATGACGAGGAGATCGGCTGCACTGGTGTGCGCCCGCTAATCGAAAAGTTCAGTCAGGATATTCCACACCCCCGGATTGTCATTGTTGGCGAACCGACATCCATGAAGGTTGTTGACGCTCACAAATCCATAAATGTCTACGCAACGACGGTGACCGGCTTTGAAGCCCATTCCAGCGCACCACAATCTGGTGTCAACGCCGTAATGTTTGCCGCCGAATTGATATCGGAACTAACGCGTATTCGCGAGTCTCTGCAGACCCGAACAGGCGGCGAACGATTCACGCCTCCCTATACAAGTTTGCACGTCGGTACAATAAAGGGTGGAACGGCACTCAATATTGTGCCGCGTCAATGTGAATTTGTCTGGGAATATCGCAGCGTCGACGAAATCCACGACCCGGAAATCATTTCGACCTTCAACGATTTTGCCAACACCGTCGTTAAACCGAAAATGCGTTCGGCAAATGAAGATACGACAATCGTAACTCGACAGATCGCCCACGCCCCGATCTATGCTTCCGATCCCAGCTCCGCCGGCGTTTCCCTGGCCATGAAACTTGCTCAGCAAAATGAAACCCAGTCCGTTTCTTATGCGACAGAGGCTGGCCTGTTTGAAAATGCCGATTGTGCCACCGTGGTATGCGGCCCTGGAAATATCAGGGAAGCCCACAAACCCGATGAGTATATCGAACGCGGTGAGATCGACAAATGTATGAGATTTCTCGACAGGCTTGCGGATATGCTGGACGCGAATGAAATTTGAAACTGAAGTCTGATGACCGCGTCAGCTTTCCGGCAGCGAGCCTTCAAACTGATCAGGCGAAAATTCAAACTGGCGGCTGCAAAATTCGCATTTGACCAGTATTTTTCCATCCACATTCATGTCTTGGCGTTCTTCGTTTGTGAATCCGCCAAGCATGTTTTCAATTCTTTCCCGGGAACACTGACATTCGGCGGAAATCTGATCCCGCGGAAAAGTTAGCACCCTCTCTTCGTGGAACAATCGGAATAACAATCGTTCTGATGTCAGATTCGGATCTAGCATCTCATGATCTTCCACGGTCGAGGCAAGATGGCACGCCCGATTCCACCCCTCGTCGCCGTCAACAAAGGGCCAATTTTCTTCCTGCGCGTCAGGATGTTGCTGCTCGGCAAAACCTCCTTCCGACGTCAGGTTCTGAATCAGCAATCCGCCGGCGCGCCAGCTCCACTGCTCCTGCTTCGATAAATTTCCGGTAAAAAGTCGCGCGACGACCAGCCTGAGGAATGTGGGCAACTGCTCAGAATCGCGAAAATAAGTATTGGCAGCTTCGGACAGAGTCGAGTTCTCCAGGGCAACAATTCCCTGATAGCGTTCCATGTCGATCCCCTGGTCAATTGTCATTGCCAAATGGCCATTGCCAAGAAGCTTGCTCTGGAATGGCCCCGTGCCTTTTTCCAGCTCTGCGACGCGCTCTCGGTCAAAGTTGACATAACCCCGGACTTTCCCTGAAGCGTCGGATTGAACAACAAGAAAATGTACCGGTCCGTCTGATCGCGTTTGTAAAATTAGCTTTCCATCGAATTTCAAGGACGCAGAAAGCATGGCCGTCAGTGCAATGGCCTCGCCCAGAAGTATCGAAACAGATTCAGGATAGTCGTGTTTTGACAAAACTTCATCGATGACCGATCCTAATCGTACGATGCGGCCTGACGTCTTTGCGCTCTCAATCTGAAATGGCAACACAAAATTGTCATCATCATCCTGGGTTGGATGAATGTCGGCATTTTTTGGGGAATGGTTCATCTATATCATCTTTAGGCACCACGCCAAAATCGACTTTTGGGCGTGTAACCTGTTTTCTGCTTCATCAAAAACAACGGACTGGGGTCCATCGATAATCTCTGCCGCAACTTCGCTACCGCGCTGCGCAGGCAAACAATGCATAAATATGGCATCACTGTCAGCTTTGGCCATGAGGTCTGAATCGACAATATAGTCGGCCAATACTTTGTTGCGGCGCTCAGCGTCACTGTCTCCCATGGAAACGAAAACGTCGGTTACGACACAGTCAACATCTTCCACGGCCTGATGAGGATCTTCGATCCAGACAACATTGGCTTTCTCTCGCTCGATCCAATTCGCCAGTTCATTTGAAGGACCATACTCGCGGGGACATCCCAGTCTGAGATCGAATCCAAATCGTGCTGCCGCATGTATCCAGGACCTGGCAACATTGTTGACATCGCCGATCCATGCAATTTTTGCCTTTTCGATTTCAAATTTTTTTTCTTCGAAAGTCAGGATATCGGCCATGATCTGACACGGATGTGACAAATTTGAAAGTCCATTGACCACAGGGATGGTCGCATATTTGGCTAATTCAAGAATTGAATCGTGACTGGTTGTGCGCATCATGATCAGCTCGGCATAGCGTGATAACACCTGTGCCGTATCTGAAACGGGTTCACCGCGGCCCAACTGCATGTCATTGCTGTTCAGAACAATTGTCTGCCCGCCCAATTGGCGCATGGCGACATCAAATGAGACACGGGTCCTTGTTGAGGCTTTTTCAAAAATCATGATTAAAGTGTCATGGACTCGGCGCTCATCCGGACGCGGAAAATTTCGCCCCTCCTGTTTCATTTTCTTGGCGCTATCAATGATATTGCGCAGATCGGCGTGATCCAATTGATCGATATCTATAAAATGTCTTGTTGACATAATTCTAAACTTTCGGATTAAAAATTGTCTGGGATCGGCTCAACGAAAGATAATTTGCACTAACGCCGTTCGCGGTAGGCATGACATGCACTTTCGATCCGTTTGCAGGCGTCATCGATCTGCTCTTGATCAACAATCAACGGTGGCATGATCCGGATCACGTTTTCGCCGGCTCCGACAACCAGCAGGTTCTGATCAATTATTGATGCAACCACATCTTGATTGGGCACCTTGCATTTTAAGCCAAGCCAGAGGCCTTCTCCTCGAACAAGTTCAAAAATATCTGAATTGTCATCGACAATTTGCGCAAGTTTCTGCTTGAGAAGCAATCCCAGCTCGGAAACCCGCTCAAGAAATCCGGGTTCTGTTACAATATCGAGAACAGTATTGCCGACGGCCATGGCCAAAGGGTTTCCCCCGAAAGTCGTACCGTGAGTTCCGGCATTCATTCCTTCGCTGGCGGCTTGCGTAGCTAGGCAGGCGCCAAGAGGAAAACCGCTGCCGATGCCTTTTGCAATTGCGATGATGTCCGGCTCGATCCCTGTCCATTCATAGGCAAAGAGCTTGCCCGTGCGACCACTCCCCGACTGCACTTCGTCGAAAATCAACAGGATCGAATGCTTATCGGCAATTTCACGCAGTTGCCTGAAAAACGACCAGGGAATGGTACGTATTCCCCCCTCACCCTGAATTGGCTCGATGAGGATTCCCGCGGTTTCATCGACAATCGCCGCCTTGACAGCTTCAATATCGCCATAAGGTACCTGATCAAATCCCTGAACCGCGGGACCAAACCCTTCAAGATATTTTTCCTGCCCTCCCGCAGCAATCGTCGCCAGAGTTCTTCCGTGGAAGGCACCAGAAAATGTTATCAGCCGATATTTCTCTGGATTTCCCTGGTGTGCATGAAATTTGCGGGCGGTCTTGATGGCACACTCAAGCGCCTCGGCGCCGGAATTTGTAAAGAACACGCGATCTGCAAAACTACTTTCAACAAGCCGCGCACCCAGCCGTTCCTGGCCGGGGATACGGTAAAGGTTCGACACATGCCAAAGTTTTTCAGCCTGATCGTTCAAGGCTTCGACCAACCGTGGATGTGCGTGCCCAAGGGAACAAACGGCAATTCCGGCTCCGAAATCCAAAAATTTCTGACCATCCGCAGTGGTCAAATAGACTCCTTCGCCACGCACAAACTCCAAAGGCGCACGCGCGTATGTTTGAAAAAGCGCAGACATTATCAACAGTCCATCATGATGAAATTAAAAAAGCCGCGCTGTCGCGGCTCAATATAGTTTCCTTATCTAGAGCTTGGGCAACATTCTGTCAATGTCATGGAATCAATGGCTTAATTCCCCCACCCATTATCATCCATCCGTCACTCGCCGGTCGATCCGTGGCACAATTGCCATAGAGTGATGCAATTTCAGATATTCGGCAATTCCTGCTCTTGCATCCGCGAGTCCCGCCGTTGTAAGTTGGGCTCCAATGAATGTGAGGCGTACAAGTAAGAGCAAATTGAGCCCCATTCAGGTTCTTTAGAGTATCTTCAGTAAGCGTAAATTCAGTAATGCGTACAACGAGTTAGGCCTCGTCTGCGAGCAGACGGGTTTGGTTTGGGTTTCTCTGTTAGGAGGCTAATGTATGGCATGGACTGATGAACGTGTAGAGCTGCTCAAAAAGCTCTGGTCTGAAGGTCTAAGTGCGAGTCAAATCGCAAATCGGCTAGGCGGCGTAAGCCGCAATGCGGTCATCGGAAAAGTTCACAGACTGGGACTTTCCGGACGCGCTACAACATCAAGAATTAAATCTGTTCGCTCCCGAAAGAGAGCAGCATCTGTCGGCGTCAGGTCAAGCCGGCTGAAATATGCATCCCATGGGAATGCGGCACTGAAACAGCAATTCGGATCTTCCGGGTTGGAAAATCCGACGCCGCATGTTTCATCGATTGAAGAACTTGTCATTCCGCTCAATGAGCGAGCAAGCATCATGAGCCTGACCGCGGACATGTGCCGTTGGCCAATCGGTGACCCCACGGAAAAAGACTTTCATTTCTGCGGACGCGACAAAGTTGCGGGTATTCCTTACTGCGAACATCACGCACGTGTCGCTTTCCAGCCTTTGCAGTCCAGACGCAAATCCAAGGCTGCTGCAAAAAGCTAATTGAATTCAAAGAGGGCGTTGGTTCATCCATTATCCGGACACCAACGTAGCGGGGGCCAGAGCCAGAGACGATAAAAGCGTCTCTGGTTCTGTTTTTACTGCCAAAATATCTACACTTTTCGACTATATCGTCTGTTGATGAACAACCTAGGTTTTCGGTTGCTTATCCAGGTGCGCTAAATTGTTTGGTAA
>JBPCWG010000259.1:0-3737 GCA_051009705.1 Methyloligellaceae bacterium
CTTTGTCCGCTTCTTCCATCAAGAAAAAGTGGCTTGATTTTTCAAATATGACTGTCTCTGCCTCGGGAAGAGCGTCGCGCATCCAGTTCGTTATGGTCATCGAGCAAACGGGATCACGCGCTCCAGCTAGTATTTGGACAGGACACGTTATTCGATGAAGTTGATCCAGGGTATCGTGTTGTAATACCGCTTTTGACAGATTTACATAAGAAACTTTTGAACGAGATTCGTCTCCAACCAGGGCTTCGACTTTGGAAACTATATCAGGATTGGCATTGTAGAACTCAGGTCCGAAAAATACCCAAGTTGAATGCCGTGCCCAGTCTGTCCAGTTATCGCGCCACTCAAGTAGCTCTCGCATATTTACCAATATTCTCTCACATATCGGATCAGCTTTCGCAAGGGAAGCTGCCATTGTCAGAGTGTGTATTCGCTCGGGTTGCAAGAGGGCCATATATTGTCCAATTGCTCCTCCCATTGAACGCCCGACAATATGGGCACGCTCGACACCGATTTGATCCATCATTGTTAGAACAGCCTGGGCAATCTCTTCCATGGATGTCGGACCGTCAACATCGCTGGAGCCGCCAGAGCCCGGGTTGTCGAATGCAATGACGCGGTAGTCTTCTTTAAATTTTTCGATTTGTGGTATCCAAGCGCGGTAATCACCTGCAAGCCCATGAATCAAGACAATCGGGAATCCGCTTCCTTCCTCGACATAATTCAAAACGTATCGGCCAGTATCAATTTTTGGCATGGCAAACTCCCTGAACTAGAATGTCGAAACAGCCAACACTTTTATCCGACTGATTTTTTTTACTCCGCTGCACGCGTGTTTTTGTCCGGTTGGTCAATGAAATTTGGCATAACCTGTTCAGCAAACTGCTGAAGTGCGTCGAAGGAGCCTGAGAGGTCATGCAGCAGAATATTACGAACACCCAGATCATAGAGCCTTTGCACGCGCTCGCGCATTTCCTTTGCATCTCCCAGTATGGCACCGTTATCCGAAAGTGCATCCACATCAGAAGTCTCCCCAACCGGATTAAAGGCTCGAGGACCATCGATTTTCTTATTTGTGAGTATCTGTACCTGGGTGATGAACTTGGCACGCAATTCATAGGCAGCCTGTCGTTCCGAGTCGTTGTTGGCACACATTAAGCCCCGTGTCACGCCGACTTTTTCCGGATCGAATGTTCTTCCTATTTCTTCTAGTTCGTCGCGGTAGAATTCAATCTTTTCGCCAATTGCCTCAAAGGAAGATATCTGGTCGAGCAACAAATTATAGCCTTCGCGTGCCGCTTTGCGAATTGAATACTCACTTCCTGCACCGACCCACATAGGCGGATGGGGTTTTTGAATAACCGGCGGTTCCACGATAATATCGTTGAATTCCCATCGTTCTGACTTATAGGACCAGCGATCCTTCGTCGTAAACGATTTGCGAAGCAGTGCGATAGATTCCTCGAATATTTCACCGGCTTCGGCCATGTCGAGCCCGAAACCTTGGAATTCTGTAGCACGGTAACCACGACCAACTCCGAAATCGTATCTGCCTTTGGAAATCTGATCGATCATTGCCACTTGCTCGGCCAGTAGGATCGGGTTGTGCCAGGGCACGACCACGACGGCTGAACCCAGGCGAATGGTTGAGGTGATTCCTGCGAGATAAGAGATATAGTTGAGTGTCGCTGAGAGTTGCGCAAAGCCGGTAAAATGATGTTCGACAAGCCAGGCGCTTTCATATCCAAACTTTTCAGCAAAACGGATATAATCTCCATATTCGTGGTAGCCGAGCGCCGCTTCAGTAACAACATCGCCGGGGACCGCTTGTGCCCCGCCAAATAATCCAAATTTCATCATTTCCATTCCTGGCTGAAAGTGAATTCTGCCTTACGGTAGCAAAACGGCATTAGCGCTTATAATAATAACTTATAATAAATGTGATCATTTTTACTAATCATCTTATGATGATTTAAAATTCGATCGAACCGAACTCCACAAAGGAATACACATGAATATTCGCCAAGTTCAATATTTCACAGCCGTGTACGAAGAAGGTGGTTTTCGAAAAGCGGCGCAACGCGAAAACTGCACTCAATCGGGGCTCAGTCAGCAAATCAGGAAACTCGAAGAGCGGCTCGGTGTTAGCCTGTTCGAGCGGACCTCGCAGGGCGTGTCTCCAACGGTCGCAGGCTCCGAGTATTATACTCTCTGCATCCCGATCCTGCGTTCCGTACATGAAGCTGAACAGAAAATTGCCGAATTGCAAGGTAGCTTATCCGGCACGATTCGAGCTGGTCTAATTCCATCTCTAACCAAAGGTGTGCTGGCCCAGGTACTGGACGCATTTGTAAAAGAGCATCCGGGAATCGATTTTCACTTGGTTGAGGCTTATAGCCAGTCACTGACTGAACAGGTGATTGCCAACAAACTCGATTTTGCGATTGTTCCTGTGATGCCTGAAACCAGCGTTCCAGGTTTGCACCGTCGTGTACTTTCGATTGAAAAAGAGCTGCTTTTATCGGGACCGGCACTCGGCCTTCCCGAATTAGAGCCGGTACCTTTGGCAGAACTAGCTGACTTGAAGCTCGTCCTACCTTCACCAGCGAATAGTCGAAGACCCTATCTAGACAGTCAAATTATCAAAGCCGGAGTTGTGCCTTCACGTATAATGAATATTGACGGTATGACGGGGACATTGGAATTCGTTGCAGAATCCGACTGGGTTACAATACTACCCGTTACGAACTGCATCAATGAACTTGGTCGGGGCAGGATGACTCTCAATCCAATTGTAAATCCTGAGATAATATTCGAATTCATCCTCATTGAACCAAGTCACCGACCACCCCCAGCCGCCGCACGCCTTTTCATTGAAAAAATCGAAACGCGGCTCAGTGAAATTAGGGTTGAATGGCAAAGAGTAGTTAGGAGCTCTCGAAAGCATAACAAAAGATAATTGAAAAATATCATGAGGTATTAAGGAGTGACCGACAGGGATCAAAAGCGCACATTGGACTTGTTAAAATTAATCTCCGTAGTGCACACAAAAGCGGTAGTCGCAAGCCAGCCTTTCAAACTCGAGTATTTTTCCCTTTGCGGCTCTTCACATGCGAGT
The DNA here is from genome assembly GCA_051009705.1 of Methyloligellaceae bacterium. Lineage (GTDB taxonomy): Bacteria > Pseudomonadota > Alphaproteobacteria > Rhizobiales > CAYWUX01 > JANQOC01. Next base: position 3,119 of record JBPCWG010000259.1, read on the forward strand.
AGCGTAGTCGGCGCTTAGCCGTAATTTCAAATCTCTTGAACACACGCTGCATGTCTGTCCTCACTGATCACCTGGACTAAAAGCTGTTCGTTTTATTTCACGGTTTGCCAATGGTTAAGGAAAATCTCTCCAGTCTTCGGTTTATGTGAATGGTTTAGTCAAGACCATTGGAATAGTTGGCTTCCCAATTGCCTTCAAAAGCCAGCATGTGAATTAATGGTATCGATTAAGAGTGCTAAACAATGTCGGCAAATGGAAGGTATAGCCAAGGCCAAAATAGTAGGATGTTTAAGAGAATCGCAAATCTTCCATCGATCCAGAGGCGGTAAAAGCATCGGTTGCTGAAGAGAAAACACCAACAAAGATTAACTGCGCACTGAAAATTTCCAGGCCATCAGATAATCAGCTGTCGGGATAATGTCCGGCTGAACTCCAATATCAAATAAATTTAGTCCTCATACTTCGGGCCAAATTCTTTCTGCAACACTGGGACTTCCTGGTTGATGGAATGTTTGAGCTAGTGCTACCCGATTTGTCCATTCACCAGGTATTTCACCTAAAGCCTCATGTTTTTGGAAACCATCGAGACGTGCTTGCAATGAAGTAAACTCGTAAATCA
>JBPCWG010000260.1:0-3567 GCA_051009705.1 Methyloligellaceae bacterium
CGGACGACTACCTGAAACGGGGGATCATCCCGCGGCCGGTGATCGACGAGCGGTTCGAAGCCTACGAAACATCGGGCTTGGAATTGAACGTCGACGAAGGCAAGAACGAATTCCAGATTGTCGTGGCACGGCCACGACGAATCATCGAACAGCCCGTCCGGAACGAATGACGGAACATCACGAAAAAGACCGAGTGATCGTCATTGGTCCCCAGTCCGCGAAGCGTGAGTTCCGTACGACCACGAGTATCCAAATTCAACATTGCGCGCATATTTTTGGACGTAATCGCGCATCCCGGATTGGCATCTTCGTTATCCTTAACGCACTGGATTGAACGTCGCAGGCATTGGCGAACGAAAATCCTGATACGCCGCACGACGCCGATACGGATTCAAAACGGCTACTCGATAGAAGCTATTGACGTAACGCAAAGCGGCCGCTCGCTGCGGTTGGCATCCGGTTTTCGTCTACCGAAGCGACGTGTGACAGACCGAACCACGACAGCTGACCGTGGACGGGTTTTACGAATTAAGAAGAGTTAGCTTCGGAGAAAAAGAAGATGGGTAGCAAGTACGCGGGTTGTTCACCGAAGGCCAAAGTGGGAACAACTCATCATAGAACCCTAATCTCGTCCTATCTTGTGGGCCTCCTTCTGTGTGGCGGCCTATTCGGAGCTACCGCCGCTGGTCAAGCTGCCGAAGCCAGACTCATCATTCACGCGGACCGCGGAGAGCAGACGATCAGCCGCTACATTTATGGGCAGTTCGCGGAACATCTGGGCCGCTGTATCTACGACGGCATTTGGGTCGGGGAAGAGAGTCCTATCCCAAATACACGGGGCATTCGCAATGACATTGTCGCGGCCCTCAGGCAAATAGAAGTCCCTGTCATGCGCTGGCCAGGCGGGTGTTTCGCTGATGAGTACCACTGGATGGATGGTATAGGCCCTAGAGAAGACCGCCCCGTTATTCTCAATACCCAGTCTGGTAAGAGGCCCGAGAACAATCATTTCGGCACACATGAATTTATGGATTTCTGTGAGCAGGTCGGATGTGAACCATACATTTGTGGAAACGTTGGAAGTGGAACGGTGGAAGAGTTGTCCAAATGGGTGGAATACATGACCTTCGGCGGCTCCAGCACCATGGCAGATTTAAGGCGAAAGAACGGACGTGACAAACCCTGGAAGGTTAAGTACTGGGCTGTCGGCAATGAAAACGAGGGATGCGGCGGAAGCATGCCTCCTGAATACTACGCCTATCTCTACCGTCGTTTTCAGACCTATATGAACTCATACTCAGGCAATGAGCTCTACAAAGTTGCATGTGGTCCAATCGGTACGGATTTCAATTGGCTGGATGTTCTCATGGACAAGGCCACTGGATACATGAATGGAATCGCACTTCATAACTATGTGTGGTCAGGGGAACGCTCCCAATCATCAATCAATTTTGGAGAAGACGACTGGTTCTTCCTGCTGCGAAGGTCCTTTCGTCAAGAGGAGTTCATAAAGAGAAGTGTTGAAATCATGGACGAATATGATCCCGACAAAAATGTTGCAATCATCTTTGATGAATGGGGCGCATGGCATGAGGAGGTCATGCCTGGCGTGAATCCATTTGATTGCTATCAGCAGAGCACATTACGCGACGCAATGGTGGCTGCTATTCATTTCAATATATTTCATCGCTATGCCGACCGCATTCACATGGCCAACATTGCTCAAACCGTTAACGTGATTCAATCAATAATCCTGACCAAGAGTGAGAAGATGATATTGACGCCCACATACCATGTCTTTGATATGTACAAGGTGCATCAGGACGCCACATATCTTCCAATGCAAATCGAATGTGGAACCTATTCACATGAAGCGGCATTGACTCACGAAATGTCGGACGACTCACGTGACAGACCTTATGTTGACCACTTTGGCCCTTTGAATAATATACCCGTCCTCACAGCCACTGCTTCCCGTGATGCGTCGGGCAAGATCCATATAGCCATAACCAACGTAGATCCGAACAATGGCGCAACGGTGAACTGTGAGATACAGGGCGCGGACATCAAGAACGTATCGGGCACTATCCTGACCGCGCCGGAGATGAACACGCACAACACCTTCGACAAGCCGCATGCCCTCAAGCCGGAGGCTTTTGACGCTTTCGATCGGGAAGGTGAGAAGCTAGTGATCAGGATGCCGTCCAAGTCGATTGTCGCCTTGGAACTGGACTGACTGTGGTGGGCGTACACATGCGCATCATCAGCCTTATGACAATTGTTGCATAAAGGGAGGAAGAGTGTTGATTACCTTCAGACATCAGAACTTTCATCTTCTAATCAGGAAGGCCATCGCGTCGGCTCTTGTGCTGGTTGCCGGGTTGGCCAACGGCGAAGCAACGCAGCAATCCACGGAATACAGTGCGTATCTAATGGCCTATTTCACGGATTACATTGACGATCCGTCGCCGGACAGGGCTTACGGATTGCGTTATGCCTACAGTAAAGACGCGCGTAACTGGACAGCCCTGAGCAATGGCAAACCCGTATTTGACGCTAAGGCCTACCTGCGTGATCCATTCATAAGTAGAGTCAAAGGCAAGTTCCATATGGTTCACACAAAGGGGATGGAATACCCGACCATATTCCATTGGGAATCTACGGACCTCATCAATTGGAAAGGCGGCGAGATCGATGTCGTCCCCCCGTCAGGCAATAAAGCATGGGCCCCGGAGTTCATCTATGTAGAGTCAGAGGACCTCTTCTACGTCTACTGGGCATCGAATCACAATGACCTCCATAAGATGCATTATGTAACAACAAAGGACTGGACTGATATCACACCCGAAAGATCAGACATCTTTTATGACATTGGAATGCATGACATCGATTTGACCATTGTAGAACATGATGGAACCTATTACGGCTTTCACAAACCCGGCGCTGCTGAGGATAAAATGGGAAACAGGTTGTCTGTTACGAAAAGCCTTAAACCAGATGAGCTAACCTTTGGAAAGGACGGACCGGGCAAAGTCGTAATGGCAGACCATCATCCCGGGGGAATTGAAGGCCCTGAAGTGATTAAGCTGATCGGACAGGAGAAGTGGTATATCTACGGAGACCCTTTCGGAGGACCTTTGGAAGCCTGGGAGACGACAGATTTTGAAAAGTACACCAAAATCTCTGTAACAACACCAGAGGCTTCAAAACACTGTAGTATGATTCCCATTACCCAAGAGGAATTGGACATGCTCCTTAAGGAATATCCCAACACCCGAACGCCGGCTGACCCCGGCCAAAACGATAGCAGTTCCCAAAACTAGATGGTGAAGATGAACACAGGATGCGTGTTCTGAATTCGACATAAGATAGGCATAAGATATCGGAGGAATTCCATGTTCAACCCCAAGACCGTTCTTGTGATTACAGTTGCCATAGGTCTCTGCGCGGTCGGCGCGTTTGCCGCTGACCGGGGAATCGAGATTACGGAGAAGTACCTGAATATCCCCGTCGAACATGGCGCGGACAAGGTTCTTATCAGCCTTCAGGTGGATGACGAGAAAGTGC
>JBPCWG010000261.1:0-2649 GCA_051009705.1 Methyloligellaceae bacterium
TCGGAAGCTATGTCCTCGGTTGCGACGGTGGCCGCAGCCAGGTTCGAAAACAGAGTTCGATTGAGTTCAAGGGATTTACCTGGCCCGAAAGATTCCTCGTTTTGTCGACACCCTTTGATTTCGAGGAAAATCGAGGCATGTGTTTTCGAAACTATGTGGCTGATCCAGATGAATGGTGCAATTGTTTCAAGGTTGCCAGCGACGGTCCACCGGGCTTGTGGCGGGTTGTTTTCCCGGCCGATCCGGAAGCGTCAGAAGAGCAGCTACTTTCTGATCAGTTTGTACAGGACAAGCTTCAGTCCTTTTTCCCCCTTGATCAGGATTACAATATCGTTCATCGCAATCTCTACAATGTGCACCAGCGTGTCGCCGCCACGTTTCGGGATCGACGTGTTTTGCTTGCTGGCGATTCCTGCCATATCAATAATTCCATTGGCGGTATGGGGCTGAACGGCGGTTTGCAGGATGGCATGAGTTTGACGGACAAGCTCGCTGCTTGTTTAGAGGGTCGGGAAGAAGAGTCCATTCTCGATCTTTATGATCTGCAACGGCGAACATTTGCGGTTGAGTTCGTCCAGGAACAGACGATTCAAAACAAGAAAAGACTCGAAATCCGGGACGCCGAGAGTCGCACACTCATGCTCAACAATTTAAGGGAAACGGCAAATGATCCTGTTCGGGCGCGAAAGTTCCTCCTGAAGGCGTCAATGTTGGAAGCCCTTCGCCGAAGCGAAAAATTGTCGCTGAATTGATAGAACTGGATGACAAGCCAGGAATTGAGAATTTGGTGCCGCCAGCCAGACAGAGAACCCCTGTTCGCTGCAAGGCTTGATAAGATCGATAACGTTGTGCTTAAAGATAAGAACTGCGGCTTTGTTGTGCAAATTTACAAGCTATATTCAGACCGGCCTGCGAAACATCAACAAATAACTGAAAAAAAATGAGGACGATAACATGACCATAAACAAGATAGTGAACGAATTGATAAATCTCCGATCGAATGCTTTTGCGTTTGGTACATTTCTGGTGATTACCGTGATAGCGATGTTCGCAGGCTTTATGGAAGCATCGGAATCTGCGTCCTCTCTGATAATGGCCACGGCAGCCATGCTTGGTATAAAGCGTCCAGATTTCTATCGGTTCAAATTCGGTGAGTTCGAAATCGCAACCATTCTGGATGGGGCGGGGCAGTTCGAAGATACGCATCCGAGATTTGGCTGTAATGCCGAACAGGATACAGTTCTGAACTATGCCAAACAACATGGATTGCCAACGGCATGGTATGAAAACGGATTTACGCCGGCGATCGTGAACACTGGAAAAGAACTGGTTCTGTTTGATACCGGTTTCGGTGCGGCCAAGCGCGAAAACGGCCTGGGACAGCTTCGCGGCATACTCCAGTCTTCAGGCTACGCGCCCGAGGACATTGATATTGTCGCGATCACACATGGCCATCCTGATCACATTCTGGGCCTGATGGAAAACGGTCAACCTGCCTTCCCCAATGCGCGCTATGTTATCAGCCAGGTTGAATTTGATTACTGGAACAAGAATGAGAACATTCCCGACTTTCGGATTGAAAATCGCGAATTGTTTATGAAAATCGTCACACCCCTGGCTGACAAGATGACCTTTGTCAAAGGTGGAGACTCAATTGCCTCCGGTATCGAGGCGGTCGAAGCTTTTGGTCACTCGGCTGGTCACATGGCATTTCATATTGAAAGTGCAAATAACCGTCTATTACTCATCGCCGATACGACGAACCACTATATCCTGTCCCTTCAACAGCCGGATTGGCATTTCAATGTTGATGATGACAAGGAATTGGCTGCTTCGACGCGGAAGAAAATTCTTGAAATGGTATCAACAGAAAATATTCCGATCATTGGCCATCATATGCCGTTTCCATCGGTCGGTTATGTCGAAAAAACATCTGAGAGTTATCGTTGGTTGCCTATCGCATATCACTTTAATCGTTGATGTCAGGCGTAGGTTGATACAGGCATAGAATATCGAACAAAATGGCAGTCTATGGAGGAGGCAAATCCCGGACTGCCATTTTGTATCGGAAGAATATTTATTTATTAATTGGTTTATTAATTTCGTTGGACGGTGTCTTTATCGGGGCTTCGCGATAGGGGTCATCGCTTCCAATTGAACGGCCATCGAAGTTTGCACCGAATTCAATACTTAAACCGCGATGGTGAATATCACCTTCCACCGATGCCGTCTCTCTGAGTTTTACTTTCTGGGCGAATATGGGCCCAAGGATAGACCCCTCAACTTCGATTTCCGTTGCAACAACATTACCCAGAATATTTCCGTTTTTCGAAATCGACAGCATTTTGCACTGCACATCACCGTGAATAGTACCGTCGAGAACAACTTTTTTGTTTGAGATCACGTTGCCGAAAATCTGAAAATCTTCACTGATTTTAGTTTCTTCAACGACCTGCGGTGGAAGTGATTTGGTTTCCTGCTTTGGTTTCACAGGCTGCAATTCTTTCGAACTTTCAACAGGCCCTTTTTTCTTTGCTGATGTCAGCGGTTCTAATGCTGCGCCATTCTTGTTCTTGTCCGGATTACCAGTAAACTTGGGAATGATACTCATTTTGCCTCCGATATTCGAATTCGGCTATTGTTGATGTT
>JBPCWG010000262.1:0-3808 GCA_051009705.1 Methyloligellaceae bacterium
GTTTACCGCTGTCTCGATTGGAGAACTGAACAACGCCCTGCTGCTGGGACCACTGGCCGTTGCACCGGAGTATGCCGGACAGGGGGTGGGGCGGGCCCTGGTCAAGGACGGGGTCGAGCGGGCAACAAAAACCGGCATCGAAGCCATCGTGCTTGTCGGCGATCTGGCCTATTACCAACCCTTGGGATTTGAGCGCATCCCCGCAGGAAAGATCAAATTTCCCGGGCCGGTGGATCCTATGCGTATTTTGGTGCATGGGGGCGAGACAGGTGTCCCCGAAAATCTGGGTGGCACGATCCGGGCTGTTTAGCGACCATTTTTCACTGCAGCAGAAATTTGCAGCTGATCCTGGACCCCGGCTGAATTCCCTAACGGCCTTCCCGGAACCACGTTGCCGTCAACAGGAAGACGAGGAATGCAAGGGCCAAAAATCCGGCCATCAGCGGAATCAGTCGCACGCCTTTGACCTGATAGGCATTGCGTTCACGAAGCGCCATCCAGTCGGCACCATGCATAATGCGTGCAGATCTCAGGAAGTTGATCCTTGGCAGGGAAACATCCTGGAGGACGGACGAAGATGCGGTCCAAAACACGCCGCCGCCCGAAGGTTGCAGTGCCGGCCTCAAGATTTCATCCGTGGCGGCCACCTCGGCAAATTCCTTCGAATTCAAGGGGCCCACATGGGCGATGGCCTTGAGTTCCCCGGAATTCAGCCGATAGAGACCTGGCAGATCCACTTTCAGTGATTTTCGCCAGATTCCGGGATCGACATTATCCAGTTCAATCTCGGTTTCTTTGCCGTCCGGTCCGGTCAATGTTATGGGGTCCACGGTTTCGCTCATCGATCGTCTCTCGATGATAATGTCGCTGTTTCCGCCGTTAGCACGAAGAAACTCTTCCTCAAGATCCGGTTCTTTCATCAGCCAGTGGGACAAGCGCCGGAGGAGCGAGGTGAACGGACCGCCGCCTTCATAGCCCCGTGCCCAGAGCCAGGCGTGGTCGGAGAGCATAAGAGCGACGCGCCCCTCACCAAAGCGGCTTAGAATGAGAAGGGGACTGTCTTCGGCGCCTTCCATTAATATTTGACCTTGTTTGGGTTGCGCTTCGATAACCCGGAACCAACGGCCCCACTCCGGTTTACCTTCGTTTCCCGAAAGCGGCAGACCACGGGTTACAGGATGGCGGGAGCCATCTTTCGTGATTTGTGCTTTGAATGGTTTTTCGATCAATCGGCCGGTCGGGGAAGCAGGTATGATACTCGACAGTGGCGTCCGATAAAGACTTGTATTGTCCGCGAAACTTTTACCCGCGGCAACTAGTACAGCACCACCTTCTTCGACATATTTCGAAACATTGTCGAGGTAAAGAAGCGGCAGCACGCCTCGCTGCTGGTAACGGTCGAATATAATGAGATCAAACTCTTCCAGCTTCTCCGAGAACAGCTCGCGCGTCGGAAAAGCGATCAAGGAAAGCTGATTAATGGGCGTACCATCATGTTTTTCCGGGGGCCGCAAAATCGTGAAATGAACCAGATCCACCGCTGCATCGGACTTTAGCAGGTTTCGCCAGGTGCGCTCTCCCGCGTGCGGTTCCCCGGACACCAGGAGCACCCGCAAGTTTTCCCGCACTCCTTCAGCGGAAAGAGCAATGCGATTGTTGGCCAGGGTAAGCTCATTCTCTCCCGGCGAAAGTTCGATCTCGACAATATTCGGGCCGGCATGAGGAAATTCGATGGGAATCTCGACCTCGTCACCAATAGCGGTGACGAAGGTTTCCGGATCCTTGTTCTCACGGGTGACCTTGAGGGTTACACGCTCATCAGGCGAAGAGGGTTTTCCCGTTTCGACGACTTTCAGCCGAATTGTCGCCTCGCTGCCAACGATTCCGAACCTCGGCGCTTTCAATACCTGGATGCGCCGGTCCTGTTCACCTTTACCGCCGGTAATGAGTGCATGGATTGGTATATTGAGACCAAGCTGGGTCACATCACCCGGGGTATCGTGCACCTGTCCGTCGGTGATCAGGATTATTCCTGCAAGCCGGTCCGAGGGAAGACCTTCAAGACCGCGATTCAGGTCTGAGAAAAGGGTCGTTCCATCGCGGCTATCGTCTGTTTTGCGCGTTGATGTAATCCATCTGACCTCGAGGTTTGAGAAAGATGAAAAGCGCGCAGCGAGCTGATCGCGGATCAGGGCCGTACGCTCTGCGCGTCCGCCAATTCTCTGGCTGGCGCTTTCGTCAACCATGACGACAACGATATTGCCCAGAGGTTCCCGTTCCTCCTGCCGCAAATTCGGATTTGCAAGACCGAGGGCGAGGAGGATCAACGCCAGACAGCGGATCGCGAATCCACGGCTACGCCGCCAAATCAATAACAGGCAGCCAAGCGCTGTCAGGGCGATGGCTGTCCAGAAGAACATAGGTGGAAGTATGGGGAGAAACTCGATTGACCAGTTCAATGTCTAGGGTTTCCTCTTACTGTCCCAGGCGTTCGAGAAGCGCCGGGATATGGACCTGATCGGCCTTATAGTTCCCGGTTAGCGCATACATTACGATGTTGACGCCGGTCCGGAATGACATTTCCCTCTGGTTCTCCCCCCCGGGAACTGTCGGGTAAAGTGGCTGGTTCTGTTCATCCAGAGCCCAGGCCGCTGCCAAATCGTTAGATGTAATTAAAATGGAACTGACACCGTCCGTGCGGCTTGTCGATCTTTCTTGGTTCTCACCGGTCGATACGGGTTGAGCTTCCACCCAGAGTGCCCCGCCATCCCATCTGCCCGGAAAGCCGGAGAGCAGGTAAAACGACTTTGTGAGGACATGGCCTTCAGGAACCGGCTCGAGACGCGGAATATCCAGTCCACCGATAATGCGTTGCAGCGCTGTCGTACCGGGACTTTGTTCCCCGTCAACACCCAATGGCAGTTGCTGCTGAAAGTCCTTGGTGTCAAAAATGATCATGCCGCCCTGCTTCATATAGGCGTCCACCTTGGCGAGGGTGGTTTCAGTAAGGCGTTCGGCATCGGCTCTGACTGGCCAGTAGAGAACGGGGAAAAACGCGAGTTCATCAACGTCGATATTTATGCCGATAGGTTCCGACGGTTCGATGGCCGTGCGTGCCTTGAGAACGCGGCTTAGCCCCAGCAGACCCTGCCGGGACATCCGGTCGGTTCCTTCATCACCGGTAACAATATAGGCAAGGCGCGTGTCGAGAGCCGCTTCCAGTGCAAAAGCTGTGCGATCCTTGTCTTCGTTCTGGGCCTGTACCGGCACAACACCCCAGGAAACAAATCCCAGGGTCGTCAATAACAACAGAATAGCCGAAATACCGTATGCCCCAGAAGGGCTGGCTCTGCGAAATCCACCTGACATGATGAGCATGATAATAGCATCAAGGAAGAACAGTGCCAATGCTGCAAAAAGGAGCCAGGGTTTCAGGGAAAGGGATTCGCTGCGTTCGTAAGCAACGACCGGCAGACCGGAGGGTGTGGATCGAAAGGCTCTCAAATTCGTGTCCCGCGAAATAACGTTCAGGCTGCGAACGGATCCCTGTGGACCGTACAGCCCCGGGGGATGTTTGAGACTGGGCTTCAATTCCGCGAGCTTGCTCTTATCGATGGGTTCAACTGTGGACGGTGGCGAAACAAGCTTTCCATAGCCATCCAATGTCTGTGTGGGAGCCAAAAGCTGGGCCTGGTTTATCAGCGGTCCCGAGCTCTGTGTTCCTGAAGCCGTATCATTTGTGGCGGACCCTTCCCCGCTATTGGAGACGGGAGAGTCCAGATTAGCAGAAAAGTCGACAATACGACGC
>JBPCWG010000263.1:0-9054 GCA_051009705.1 Methyloligellaceae bacterium
CAAGCTCGCGTCCAACGAATTTTTGCGCAATTATTTCTTCGGTGTTGTCCCACTCTTTGTCCTCATGGGACTATTGGTGAACGAGTCCGATATTGGCAAGGATACGTTCAACGTCGCCCGCTGGGGCTTGCGCAAAGTCAAGGGCGGTCTCGGAATTGCCACGGTTATCGCGAATGCAATATTTGCGGCGATTACCGGATCGTCTATTGCATCGGCAGCCGTGTTCACCAAAGTCGCCACGCCGCAGATGATGAACCATGGATATACTGCGAAGTTTGCGGTTGGGACCGTTGCGGGCAGCTCAGTCCTGGGGATGCTCATTCCCCCAAGCCTGCTGCTGATCATTTACGGTTTTGTTGCAGAACAGTCCGTCGGTGTGTTGTTTCTCGCAGCCGTGATTCCGGGGATCATCTTGGCCACTGCCATGGGGCTTGCAATTGTTGCCATGGCACATTTTTGGCCGAGCTATGTGGGCAATCCGACCCATGATGACCTGGAAGAAGAAAATATCGTGTCGGCGAGCTGGAAATTGTTGCCGATTGTCGTTCTCATAGTTGCGGTGATGGGCGGAATTTACGGAGGAATTTTTACACCCGTTGAAGCCGGTGCTGTCGGCGCTGCCGGAGCGCTGATCATCGCTACTCTGAAACGGCGCCTTACTTGGAGTAAACTTTGGCGGGTTTTAACGGAAACAGGACACACAACGGTTTCCGTTCTTTTCCTCATTTTGGCGGCGAACATTTATGGACGCATGCTCGCCCTTTCCGGCTTTCCCCAAGCCATAGGCGAATTTATCGGTAATGCGGATGTCGGATTTTACGGGTTTATGCTGCTTTACATCCTCGTGGTCATCGTCCTGGGCATGTTCCTCGATTCGATCAGTCTGATGTTAATCGTGCTTCCCCTGGTGCTACCGATCGTCGAAAGCTTCGGCCAGGACCTGATATGGTTCGGAATCGTCACGGTGATTGCCGTGGAAATGGGTTTACTCACACCACCGCTAGGCATCGCGGTTTATGTGGTGCGCTCGACAATCGATGATGCCCGCGTCACGCTCAATGACATTTTTATAGGTGCATTTCCCTATGTCATTATCATGCTCATCGTCACCATACTCCTCATCGCCTTTCCGTCTTTGTCGCTGGTTCTGGTCTGACCAGGCTCACGGTTTAGCGGATTCGGATTGGCCTGATCATCAGCTACGTTATTTCGTGATTTGCAAATCTCTCTAATCCGGAGTCCCGGAGAATTCGGGCGCCGGACTGTTCTAGCTCGTGGATTTTACCGTCCAGCCCATCGAACAAGAGTTTGCCTTCTTTTTTCATGCAGTCACCGGCGATGAAAACATAATCTACATTGTGAGCAAATGTCTGGAAAACGAGGGTCTCAACCACGTCATGGACCGGAATCAGGTTGAGGCTCTTGCCATTGATGATCGTGATATCGGCTTGTTTGCCCGGTGTCAGTGTGCCGATCTTGTCATCCAGCCCCATGGCCCGGGCACCATCAATCGTGGCCCAACGCAGGGCATCGAGACCTTTCAGGGAGAGTTCGTCTACCGCCTCACCGGCTTCAACTTTCGGGGCGTTTTCCAGAAGACGGTGGCACTGGAGTGTAAAACGCATGATCTGAAACATATCGCCGCTGATATTGCATTCAACATCCACTCCGATGGTCGAAAGTCCTCCCAGTTTCTGGTAGCGGCCGGCGACGGGATAGCCGAATCCCATTTGTATTTCAACCTCCGGCGTAGCGCTGATACTGCACCCGTGATCAGCCAGAATTTTCAGTTCTTCGTCGGTCATGGTGTTGCAGTGTACCGCATTGTATTTGCTGCTCAGAAGACCGTCTTTGGCCAGGCGATAGACGCCGTCCGGAGCCAGGCGGGGAAAAGCCAGACCCATATGAGCTGTCACGAACAAATCATGTGCTTGAGCCAGTTTGATATCCTGCACCGCCACATCGTATAAACCGTACCACGGTCCCAGGATAGCCATGCCTAGTGTAACCCGTTGTTCCTGCGAGGAAAAACGCCCTTTGTGGAGGCGTTCGATTTCTGACGCAGGTTGGGGAATTTCGCTGAAGTGCGGGCCGCCGTCTTTTGGATCGGGCTTTGGCGTTCCGTGGCAGAACAGGGCCCGTATACCACTTTCTTCCAGGCCATCTATGGCGCGATCCGTATGATCCGGGGTGGGATTATTGTGGCACCAATCCAGTAGTGTCGTTACGCCTCCATCAATCTGATTGAGGGCGCCGACGAGATTGCCGATATAGATATCGTCCGGACGAAACTGGGTTGCCAAATTGGCATGCATGGTGCGGAGGTAATCAAACATGGTCCAGTCGCCGGCTATGCCACGAATGCCCGTCTGCCAGGTGTGCTGGTGCGCGTTGACCAATCCGGGAATCACGATGTTCCCGGACGCATCCACAATTTCTGCATCGTCAGCCGTAATTTGCTGAGAGACTTCGGCAATCTTTTCACCCTCAAATAGGAGGTCGGCATTTTTCAGAATACCCAGATCGGGATCCATGGTTACGATCGTCGCATTCTTAATCAGCGTTCTCCGCATAGTCTCTCATCCTCAAATTTATTGGCTCTTGAACAAATGGAATCATAGGTGATCACGGGAGAAAATTCTAACGTCAATTTGACTATCGATGCTAAACTAGTCGCAAGGTCTCGTACCGTTACATGAATCTATTGGAGAAGATTCTCCGCAGTCAGACAGGAAGGAACAAGAATGGCGGAAAGAACAGTCGCTTTCAAGACATCACCAAGCAATCCTAACATTGGCGAAATTCAAACCATACCTGAACGGCATAAGGAAATGCCGTATGCCCCGGCAATCCGAATCCAGTCTCCCGGAGATTTGCTCTATATATCCGGAGCCACGGCATCCCCCCTGTATCACGCCCACCCCCACGAGCTTCACGAACACGCTCATCCCGTTGAAATCGGAGCGCAGACACGCTTGTCTATGGATACAATCAAGTCCATCCTGGAGCATGAAGGTCTGACATGGACGGATGTCGTCAAGGTCGTTCGCTACCTGACCGATATGCGGGATATGGATGAAATCAATGTTGTCATGAATTCGTATTTCGGTGACTGGAAACCGGCGAGTACAACCATTTGCGTCAACCAGCTGTCAACACCGGGTGCCCGGGTTGAACTGGAAATGACCGCTGTTTTTCCAACCTGAGTTTTACAGAATGTCAGGCCTGTCCCAGGCGCGTGCGTCCGGGACGAACTGCAATTTTGGCGAACCGGCGCAAGCTCTTGGCGCGAAGTGTCAGATCCTGCTGTATGGCAATCATCGACGGTGTGATCAATATGACAAGCACAAGGCCGAACCCGAGCCCGTAAACCAGGGTCACAACCGTCGGTTTCAGGAAGGCGGCTTGCCGGCTTTGTTCAAACAGGAGCGGTGTGAGTCCACCAACGGTTGTGAGACTCGTCAGGATCACCGCGCGCAGGCGATTGCACGTTCCCTCAATGATTGCCGAGAACATGTCCTTCTGCAATTTGCGTTCATCAATTGTTGTCACCAGCACGATGGAATCATTGATGATAATTCCCGCCATGCCGATCAGCCCGACGACGGAGAACATAGTCAGCGGTACTCCGTGTATATAGTGTCCCCAGATAGCGCCTATGAGACCAAAGGGGATGACGAGCATGATTGTGAATGGACGAATCCAGGAACCGAATACCCATGTCAGTGTCAGGTAAATACCGATCAGGCAGGCAAAGGCTCCCAGTGTCACATCCGACAGGAACTCCTTTTCCTGTTCCGCCAGGCCGCCAAGGGAATAGGAGATGCCATAGGTAGCCGCGACTTCGGGCAGCAATTCATTGTTCAACCTGCGAATAACCTCTTCTCCCGCGGCCGGATCCTCGCCCAGATCGCCGGTCACGGAAACAACCGGTTCGCCGTTTTCCCGCCGGATAATTGAAAAGCTTTGCTGTTCCTCGATCTCTGCGATTGACGACAAGGGGACAAATCCATTTCCCTCAGGTAGCGGCAGCCGGGCGTTGAAAATATAGGAGGCATCGAGTTTTTCTTCCGGCAGCCGGACCTTAACTTTGACTTCATGCTCATTGCGGGCGAAAGAGGTGGCTTCAATACCGTCGAGTCTCTGTCGCAGATAGCGGGCCACCGTCTCAGTGGAAAAGCCAAGTGCTTCGCCGCGGGATGTCAGTTTTACGATGAGCTCGGGCTTGTCGTATGTCAGATCATCTTCAACACTGCTCACTGCTGCGAACTGGCTCAGGCGATTGTCGAGGGCTATTGCCGCAGTTTTAAGAGTCTCGGTATCAGCTCCGAAAAGGCGCACGTGAATATCGTCACCCCCGGGACCCCGGCGTTCGCCGCGTAATGCCAGCCTTTCCAGTTTCGGGCTTCTCTTGATCGCATCGCGCCATGCGAAGATGAATTGAAAGGCGGAATAAGGACGTTCGTCGGGATCAATCAGCGATATATCCATGCCACCCAGGCGATCAGGATCTTTGGTATCAGATCCTCTCAATCCCCGTCCTGTCGTGCCACCGATCTTGGTAATGGCCAGCTCAACGGGCGGGCGGCCATATTTTTCCTTGTAAGTATCATTCGTAGCCTTGAGAGCCCGCTCCATTTCATTGAGCATAGCCCTCGTGTCCTCCCGAGAGGCACCGGGGAGCATCGCAATGTTGGCGCTGATAGTTCCACGTTCCGGGGCGACAAAGAAGCGCCACTTCACGGTTCTGTCGACAACTGCGGCGAGAGAAACGCACAGCAACAGGAATGCGGCAGCCACGGTCGGGTAACGAAGCTTGATCACCCAGTAGATAAAAGGTCTGAACATATGCTCGCGGAACCACCGGAAGCCACGGTTGGTCACTTCGCTGGGGATATCAATCCAGGTCTTCTTCGCCTTGTACGTCAGGGAGTGACGCATGTGTGCCGGAAGAACCAGGAAGCATTCAAGCAAGCTGGCCAGCACCACGACCGCCACGGTAAAGGGCATGTCTTCCATAAAGCGGCCAAATCGTCCACTGACAAAAGTCAAGCCAACAAAAGCAATCACGGTTGTTATGGATGCGCTGAATACAGGCAACGCCATACGCTGGGCTGCATGGGCGGCAGCCTGATCCGGGGGCAGTCCCGCCTGATGGAGCTGGTCGGTGTATTCGCCGACCACAATTGCATCGTCCACGACAATTCCCAGGCACAGGATCAATGCAAACAGGGAGACCATGTTCAGCGTGAAACCAAAGAAAAACATCAGTGCAATCGTTGCCGACATTGCGGCGGGGATGCCGGCGGCAACCCAGAACGCGGTGCGTGAAGACAGGAACAGGAACAAAAGGACCAGAACAATTGCCAGACCACCGAGACCGTTGCGTAATAGAAGGTCTAGACGTGCGGATATGGCTTCTGCCCGGGTCCGTGCGAGTGTCATCTCGATGCCCTGGGGCAGCGTACTGTTAATTTTAGCGACGACCTTTTCTACCTGTTTCTGGATTTCGATGGCATCACCCTGGGCGTCTCGCTCGACCGTCACTCGCAATAAGGGGACGCCGTCCCGGAAAAGTGCTGAGTTGCGACTAAGGCTTTCTTCATAAATCGCTGCAACGTCTTTTACACGCAGTTTTGTGCCGTCGGGCCGTGACCGGATGGCGATTTCGCCAATTTCTTCGGTGCTCTCATTCTCGGCCTCGGTCCGGATGCGAGCGGTCCCCTTGTCGACCTCGCCCACAGGCTGCGTACCCGTTTCCCGGGCGATGGCCTGCGAGATCTCATTAAGTGTCAGACGATAGCGTTCGATCGATTCCGGATTTACGTCGACCCTGATTTCAGGAGAAGCCATACCCGAAATGCTCGATTTCGTGATGCCTAGAGCGAACAGTTTTGTCCGCAATTCTTCCGCATACTGTTCCAGCAAGTTGAGAGGGGCCTGGCCGATCACCAGTACGTCCGTGACCCGGTCCCGGAAGCGGGCGCGGCGTATCGTATGTTCGTCGACATCTTCCGGAAGATCGTTGGCTTCATCAAGGACGGACCGGGTTTCGTCCAGGGCGGCCTCAATATCCCATCCCGTTTGGAATTCAAGACGGAACGAGGCGACTCCTTCTCGCGCCGTTGCATAAACCTCGTCTATGCCTTCGATTGCGCGCAATCGAGGCTCAAGACGGGAAACAACGGCACGGTCTATTTCCTGCGGCCCCACACCCGACCAGGGCACGGTGACATAGATAACCTCAAAGGAAACATCGGGAAAAAACTGCTTCCTTATTTCCATAACCGAAGCCAGTCCCGAAACCAGCATAAACAGGAAAATCAGATTTGCCGCCGTACGGTGTTCAATGAAGTATGAAAAAATTTTGCTCGGTATTTTTTTGGGAATCACCGGAGCGCCGAACGCTGCCATCTAGTTGCTCCCTTTCATCCGGGCTTCAAGGCGGTCGACCATGTCCTTGGGAACCTTGGTTTCGCTGAGCTTGGCAATCAGGCGCTGCTTGACTTCATCCGGCATACGATTGCTGGATTCAATAAAGGCTTTCAGGCGGTCCCGCCGTTCAGGCGAGAGATCGATAAGACTGCGACTGGCTGTGGATTGTGGCTGTTCGGGTAGCCGATTTGCAGCCAGTTGCCGACTCTTGTTCTGAACGCCTCCTGCATTTCTGCCCTGACGCTTGGATAGGCGGCTTTCAAGACGATTAACGAGCTGTTCCGGAACCTTTTCCTTGGCAAGCTGCCCGAGGATGCGTTGCTTGGCCGGCGCCGGCATGCGCTTATTATTTTCCACGAACGCAATCAGCTTTGCCCGCCTGTCGCTGTCGAGAGAAATTTTCTCCGGCTCCTTAACCGGTTCGCCAAGTCGGCGCGGCTGTATCTTTATGCCTTCTGAGAGATAGGGTAGACGGGCTCTGACGTATGTCTGACCGAAAGGCAGATCCGACATTAACCAGTTCTGCCCCTGTCTGCGGACAAGTTTTCCTTTTGTCTCTTTCAGCCTTTGCTGGCTATCAACGAGAAAAATTCGACCATCCGTGGTCACGGCGCTGGCGGGTAATATTGCAATGTTGGAAATCGGCGGTTCTTTTACATCGACATTGACAAAATCGCCGGGACGGAAAATGCCGGTTTTTGTTCCGGTCAAGCGCGCAAAAATGAGCTGCCCTCCATCCGCCAGACTGCTCTCCGCGGCGGGCCGATCAACAACCGCGTCGGCTGTTAATGTGCGTTCTCCAAGTTTGAGCGAGACCGTGGCCGGCAGGGCTTTCAATCGACCATCGCCGGTCTCACCGAGGAGTCTCCCGAATTCATCATCGAGAACTCTGAAAGAAACTTCCATGCCGGCGGGGTCAATGAGTTTGCCGATGATTTCATTGACGGCTACACGACGACCCAGTGTCGCCACAACATCGGTCAGCTGCCCCAAAAAGGGTGCGTGATATTCCGTGTCCGAGAGTTCTTTTTCGAAGTCGGCAAGCGTAATCCGGGCGCGTTCCACCGCCTGCTTCGTGACCTGGATAGCCTTCCGTGCAGTGATCAGTGCCTGCTGCTTGGCGGTCAGGGTCTGTTCCGCGGTTGCCAGTGCAAAAGCAGCATCATCCATCAGGATTTCTGTGGCATGACCCTGGGTTACAAGCTGTTCTTTGCGTTTGTAATCGTTTTTCTTGAGCTCGACTTGTCTGGCGGCGGTCTTTCCCTCGGCTTCAACCAGAAGGATTTTCTCTTTCGCTTCGGCTGAGTCGAATTCTGCCTGAAGCAGGGCCAGCTTGGCATCTGCAACACGCCGTTTGGCATCCGTGTCATCGATACGAAACAGCAATTCACCCTGGGCGACCGTAGCGCCATCGCGAAAATTTTCGCTGAGTTCGACAATGGGACCCTGAACCGCAGCCCGGACATCAAGCGTACGCCAGGCACGAATTTCCCCGTATGCCGAGATGATCGGGGAAACGGTTGTCGGTTTCAGGATATCTGTCTCGACAATAAAGGACCGTTCTGATGAACTGGGTGGGGTCTTTCGGCTTGCTTCATCATAAGCAGAGTACATGCGCCAGATGCCACCCCCAATCAGTGCCAAGGTGATCGCGGTAAGTACCAGACCTGAAATTGCTCGACCAAGAAATCGCATATTTTATTGTCCGTGTTGCCTCGTAGAAGTAATCCTAATGCGATGAATAGTAGCTGAATAGTATAACTATCATACGGGTGCGTGGCCCAAATCAGTCGAAAAGATTAAATTTTGGCAATCATATCAAATTATTTGGTATTGAGATGAATTCGACAATAAAAATCTGAATTCGTTGAGTTTTTTTGCATGAACGGGTGAGTTGTATGCAATGTCAGACCTGACTGAAAGCAACAGATGTCTTTCAATGCCCGAAAATGCAATTCTGAACCCGATTAGAGGCCCTATATAGTTCGGGTTCTAAGTGGCACTGAAGGGTAAGAGTATTCATAAAGGAAGAGTATTCATAAAGAATGAGACCAGCAGTTGGTACCGCTGATCTCCAGGTTCGTATCATTGATAGTTAGCCGGCGCTCTGCAGGCCTAACTCAAATCTCCTGCATCAAGGCGCTTCCCGGTAGAGTCCCAGAAGTTTTTGAACGCCCCCGTCGGAGAAACTGAATAACACGGAGTCTTCATTGGTTTCGTGGCGATGGGGGTACCAGATGGGAATGACGAACTGATCCCGCGGCTGCCATTCAAAAACGAGTTCCTCCCCGTTTTCCTGCTCAATGATCGTGCGGCCGGATCCCTCGGCACATGAGAAAATCTGTGCTTCCGTCGTCTGACGCGTTTTGCCTTTGAACCCTGAAGGTAGCAGGGACAGGAACGCTGACAGAGTCGGCATAATCGGCCCTCCCGATGTCGGGTCGATATATTCCATTGCCCACCCTCGTTTTGGATCCGGATCACGTGAGCCAGCCATGGCATCGAGCGCCTTGCGGGACTCGGGATAGGGATAGTGAAATATCGGGCTGTAATTTTCATCGAAATCGTCATCGACGGGGCGTAGATTGTGGCCGAATGTTCCGTAAGAAGAACCGGCCG
>JBPCWG010000264.1:0-2650 GCA_051009705.1 Methyloligellaceae bacterium
ATTCTGGTCCGGTGATCCGGGCTTCCTCAGAAAAAACAGCCTCCCGCACGCCCTGACGCAGATTCAACTTGGTTCGGATTTCGTCACTCTGGTTCTCTTCAAGGCGCGCTGCATCTGTTTGAAAAAAGAGATGCGGCGAGGCCGCGCCGACAAGCACAACATTTTGAGATCCCGTCTGGTCTCCGATCTCCGCCATATCGGCCCGCTTCAACATTTCGCCAAGCTTGTTCATGTCCGGACCACCGCCAGTCACCTTGTAATGGGCTGCCCAGGCATGTCCCGGCTTGGCCGTTAGTTCCGGCAGGTAAGTGTTGTGGAGCCATTGGAAAAATTCCATGCGGTCATTTTCCGCGACATCAAACCAAGTCGCCCAGATTCCGCGATCCATAGTTCAGATCCTGTCTGTTTATTATTGTAAAGGAACCCCGGAAAATGCTTCCGGAGTTCATCATCCGAGTGTTTGTGATCCTGTTATTCGACCGATGCCGCAAGTTCTTCGGGATCAATCGGCAAGGCCACTTCCTGGCCTCGACGAGCGGAAAGATCCATGGCCATGGTCAACATCAAATTGTTGTGGCCATCGCGGGCGGTCGCATGTGGAGTGCTCTGACCAGTGTACAGACGCTGGTACCAGGAATTCGTTTCTTCCCGCATCGGGCCCCAGAGCTGGTTGTCGTAGATATCTCCCGGGGGATAGCTGGTCAGAAAATCGACGTGCCGGTCAGCGCCAGCATCGAACCCTTCGGGGGCATAACCTGCGCCCTGCTTGACCTCGGAGGCCAGCACCAGGTCCCGGTGAGTATCTTCAACATCAATGACACCTTCGGTTCCGACAATACCAATTTCTAATCCATAAACCGACCCCGGCCAAACCACTGGTAGGGCCCAACTGATATTCATGCTCCAGATCGTATCGTCATCCATTGTGAAAAGGCCGAATGTCGAATCCTTGGTTCCCCATTGATTCAACACCTTGTCGATTGATCGCGCATAGACCGATACCGGCGTCTTCCCTTCCATCAGCCACATGGACATGTCGAGAGAATGAGTCCCGGAGACGACCATCGGAGTCAGGTTGTGCCGCTCATTGGTTTTGCGGATCGTTGCGATGGGAACCATCCGGTTCATGAACGCCCGGGTCACAACGGAATGGACATCGCCGATCTGACCCGTTTTGAGTTTTTCCTTGATCGCCAGAAATCGGCGGCGAAATCTCTGTGTGTAGCCGATTACTGCATCGACACCGGCATCTTCGATGGCATTCAGAATCTTGAGCGATTCCAGTGCATCTGTTGCCAGCGGCTTTTCAATGAACAGGGAATGCCCGTGCTCAACGGCCGCCAGCGTCGGCGCCGCATGGTGGTTCTCATCGGTGGCGACGATCACAGCTGTCACTTCCGGCCGTGCGACGAGTTCGCGCAAATCAGTGGTAAAGAAATCTGCGTTGCAATCGTCTTTCAGCTTATTACCGAGTTTCTCATCAAGATCACACAGCCCGATCCACCCGACGCCCGGGTAATCGCGGGCAAATTCCGCTCTGATACGACCAATCGTGCCACAGCCGATTACCGCGAGACCAATTTCTTTGCTTCGTTCACTCATGTTTGTTCCATTTTCAGTACTGATTGTTTACGGCTTCGTCGTACCCTCAAGACGCCTTCAACAAAGACGATGACGATAAATATGAGCAAGACATTGCCGACATATTGAGATGCTATGTATTCGAAGGATTTATCCTGGAAGATATACAGGGATCGTCGCAAATTTTCATCTGCAAGCGGGGCTAGTATGACGCCCAGAACAATCGGGGCAACAGGAAATTTAAATACATGCAGCAGATATCCAAAATATCCCGATATCAGCATGATCCACACATCCACCATGCTCAATCGTGCCGCATAGGCGCCGATGACACAAACCGGTATGATCAGCGGCATTAGGAGCCCCCGGGGAAGACTGAAAAGCATAATGCAGGGTTTGATCAGCATGATCGCCATGAAATACATCAAAAAGTTCGCGACCACGAGAGCTGTGTATATAAAATAAATCAGTCCGGGATGGTCGATCTCGATGGTTGGTCCGACGACGACATTCTTAAGTGTCAGCGCCGCCATCAGCGCAGCAGCTGCAGCATTGCCGGGAATGCCCAGCGCCAGGGTCGGTAACATCGAACCACCGACATTAGCGTTGTTGGCCACCTCGGCGCAGACAATGGCTTCGTAACTACCCTTGCCCCATTTCTCCTGTTCTTCCTTTTTCGCCCTTCGCCGCCCGATATCATAAGCGAGAAACGAAGCAACATTGGCACCGGCTCCCGGTATGGCGCCGATGAATGTGCCAATCAATCCGGATCGGAACGCCGCCTTAACATGTTTCATGAGCATGCTCAGAGACGGCAGAATACGTCCGACGGTCGAAGGAATGCCCTGTTTTTCCCCCTGGGGCAGAACTTTCAGGATTTCCGCCAGCCCGAAAAGACCGATGAGAACGCCGACATAACTGATGCCATCATGAAGTTCTGAAACTCCGAAAGTAAACCGTTCAACTCCATGCAGGGTTTCCAGCCCGACAAATGCGACGAACATGCCGAGCCAGCCAGAGATCCAACCTTTCAGGGGCATTTCTCCCGAACACATGGATCCGCAAACAG
>JBPCWG010000265.1:0-4074 GCA_051009705.1 Methyloligellaceae bacterium
ATTACAAATTTTGCAGAGGCATCGCCTGGCAGCCGGAAGTTGTTGCCCGGCGTATCATATCCTGGCTCAGCCATTCCAACCTGCTGCTTGATGATACGGGTCCGGATCAACATGCGATGTACATGCATAGCCTGACAAAAAATATCCGTGTTCTTTCAGGTTTGTTCGCGCAGGCCCATGATGGCTATCCGCGTATTGTGTCCCTACTGGCGCTGGTACTTGCAGGTTTATGCATCGATCAGCAGGACAAGCTGATCGATGACAATCTAAAACGTCTGTGTTTTGAACTGGATCGCCAGATTGATGAGCAAGGCGCACATATTTCCCGTAACCCGGATGTATGCTCCAGTTTGCTTCTGGATCTCCTGCCGATGAAACAGTGTTTTTCACCAAGGCATCAGGAACCCCCGGAATCAATACTGAAGACGATTGACCGTATGCTTTCATTTTTGAAATTCGTCAGACTCGGAGACGGCGCACTGGCGCATTTTAATGGTGTCTCCTTCACAAAGCCTGACGTTCTTGGAACGGTCATGTCTTACGATGAAAGCGTTCCATTGAATGATGGAGCAATGGCGGCATCGGGTTATATCCGAATGCAGAGCCATTCCTCGATCCTATTGATGGATGCCGGAGAATTACCCAGCCTCGCCTATAGTGACAGCGCCGGCGCCGGAAGCCTGGCATTTGAACTTAGTCGCGGAATTTGGCCAGTATTTGTGAATTGCGGCGCGCCAAATGCCACGAACACCAACTGGCGGCTGCAATCCCGCATGACTTCAAATCACAACACTTTGACCATAGAAGACTCTTCTTCATCCCAACTCGTGAAGACGCCGAGCCTGGCCCAAACTTCGGATCGCTGGTTGTTGCGTGGACCCGCAGAAATTGAAGTCAAGCCAATGTCCAACGCCTCCGAGCTGCAGGTCAAAGCCAGCCATGACGGCTACAGGAATAAATACGGCATCATTTTCGAACGCTTTCTTAGCCTTGGAGAATCGGGAACCGTCCTGAAGGGCGAAGAATTCTTGCGTTCTGTGGATCAGAAAAAAACCAGCGAGATAACATCGAAATGGCCATTCAAGTGGCATTTTCATATCCATCCTGATGTCCGGGTCATGCGTAATGAAAATCCGCATCAAGTTATTCTAGAACTCAAAAATGGAGAACGCTGGCTTTTTGAATCAGAACTCGCCGCTGATTTGGAAGAATCCCTGCATTTGGCAACGATTCGCGAACCGAGAAAATCTATTCGTATTGTATTGCGCATGGCCAACCAAAAGAATACGAAAATGAACTGGATTTTGAGACTTGTGGCTTCTGGTCAACAGGTTGAGGAATCCCCGCCACCTAAAGCAGATTAAGTTTGAAACACTTAATCCACAGCTGCTAAATCAAAATTTGCAACTCTGGTTTCGTTTGATATGTCACTATACAAACGCTCCATCCTTTTTTGGTTCGTCGCGGAAATCCGGGATTTTCAAATAGAGAGCCATGAATTGGTACAATCCATCAAAAGACAAAGCCTGTTATTATGAACAAATCACCTATCAAACGCGCGCTCATTTCAGTTTCAGACAAAGCCGGTATTGTTGAACTTGGCAAGCAACTGACAGAGCAGGGCATCGAGATTATTTCGACGGGGGGGACGGCACGCCTTCTGAGGGAAAACAAACTCGATGTCGCCGATGTTTCCGACATCACGCAGTTTCCTGAAATGATGGATGGAAGACTGAAAACTCTTCACCCGGTTGTTCATGGCGGACTGCTGGCGATCCGTTCGAATGAACAGCATGTTGCCGCACAAAAAGAACACGCTATCGGAAATATCGATCTGCTGATTGTGAACCTCTATCCGTTCGAGGAAACCGTATTGTCGGGTGCCGACTATGCGAACTGCATTGAGAATATCGATATTGGCGGACCGGCCATGATCAGGGCCGCTGCAAAAAATCATGAATCAGTTTCAGTGATCGTTGATCCGGAAGACTACGGAACTCTAGTCGAGGAAATCAAAAGTAATAGTGGAGCAACCAGCATTGCCTTCCGGCAGAAACTCGCCGCGAAAGCTTATGCGCTGACTGCCGCTTACGACGCCAACATCTCGAGATGGTTCGGTCGTGAATTGGAAATTGAAAATCCACGACACATGAGCGTATCCGGAAAACTGAAACAACAACTGCGTTACGGCGAGAATCCCCACCAGACAGCATTGGTTTACAAGACGGCAGAGCAGCGTCCCGGGGTGGTCACTGCCAAACAAGTTCAGGGAAAAGAACTCAGTTTCAACAATCTCAATGATACGGATGCGGCATTTGAACTTGTCGCCGAATTTGACCCTGAAGTTAAATCCGCAGTCGCCATCATTAAGCACGCCAATCCCTGTGGCGTAGCCGTGGCAGACACGAGCAGGGAAGCCTACATCAAAGCGCTTAGGTGCGACTCAGTGAGCGCATTCGGTGGAATAATCGCGCTCAATCGCCAACTGGATAAAGAAACGGCCGAAGAAATTGTAAAAATCTTCACCGAAGTCGTTATCGCACCTTCCGCTGATGCCCAAGCACTGGAAATTCTTTCCGGCAAAAAGAATGTCAGAATCCTGCTTACAGATGACTTGCCGGACCCAGGTGAGCCGGGAATTAACGCACGAACAATTGCCGGTGGAATTCTGGTTCAATCCAGAGATAACGGTCAGATTGATCCCAGAGAATTGGAATTTGTGACGGCAAGAAAGCCTACCGATCAAGAACTGTCGGATCTTCTGTTTGCCTTTAAAGTGTGCAAACACGTAAAGTCCAATGCCATCGTCTATGCTAGGGATGGCGCAACCGTTGGTATAGGCGCTGGTCAGATGAGTCGCGTCGATTCTGCCCGTATTGCCAGTTGGAAGTCACAGGAAGCAGCGAAGATAGAGAATTCTGAAGTGTCTCTGACAGAAGGCTCTGTTGTGGCTTCTGACGCATTTTTTCCCTTCGCTGACGGTCTTCTCGCCGCTTCCGACGCCGGCGCAACCGCGGTTATTCAGCCCGGAGGATCGATGCGGGATGATGAAGTAATCGCAACTGCAAATGAAAAGGGACTGGCCATGGTGTTCACCGGAATGCGCCATTTCCGACACTGATGGACCGGCAGATTTGTGCCAATTGAAGTGCGCGGTAAAAAGTTCTGAGATTATTCGCTCGTGCTTCGAACCCACAACATCATGATAAATCCGACAATCAGGAAAATCAGAACTGTCGCGATTCCCAGTCTCTGATCACCATAATAGCTTGTGACGCTTGCGACGACGAATGGCGCCATAAAAGCCGTGACTTTTCCCGAGAAAGCATAAAGGCCAAAGAATTCCGACAATTTGTCAGGGGGCGCCAATCTCGCCAAAAGCGTTCGACTTGAAGCCTGTAACGGCCCTCCGACCAATCCGACAATACAGGCAAAGGCAAGATAAACCAGCTCTCCTGTCGAGCTGAGAGGAATAGCTCCCTCGCTTCTTGGGGAAACTTCAAGCACGAATAATATTCTGTTCTGATCGACGGACAAAATCCCGATCGAAGCCAAGAGCAGCAGGACGAGACAACTCATTATCAATGTCTTGGAACCCAGCCTGTCATCAAGTTTGCCTCCAAAATAAGCCCCGATGGCACCGACAACAATCAAGATTATTCCGAACAATCCGAGCTCAATGAGCGACCATTGGAATATGGCCGTCGCATAGATTCCACCGAAGGTAAAAATGGCTGTCAATCCGTCATTGTAAATCATTCGGGCTATCAGGAAGATGACAATATTGACATACTTGCCAAGTTCCCTGAACGTCTGCTTCAACTGCTCGATACCATCCTTCAAAGCCGACGTCGAAGGAGAAGATGATGCACCAAGGTCCGGTGTTAAAATAAAGAACGGCATCGAAAAAACGATGAGCCAAAGGGCTGAAAATGGACCCACAAATCTATCATGCTGATGTTCTGCGGCATCGAACGGCAAAACCGGATCGATCCCTAGAACCGTTTTACCGCTGTTGGGATCAACTATGATAAATCCCAGCATGAACAGGAGGGAAATCAGGCCTCCGACGAA
>JBPCWG010000266.1:0-2752 GCA_051009705.1 Methyloligellaceae bacterium
GCGGAGCACTCCGCATCGAGGATCCGGACGTTGATGATTTTTGCAAGAAACTCAACGACAAAAAATATAAACATGCCCGGCCCGGTGTTGAGGAGATGCCCTGGGGCACGCGGGATATGACGCTGAAAGATCCCTTCGGCAACAAGCTGATCTTTTACAAGAATGTTTGAGATTTAGTTGCGAAGGACTGTGAAATTTCAGTCCGGCTCGCCCATTCCCCAGATAGAGGGCTCGGCGAATTCCAAGCTATTACCCGAAGGATCGCGGAAGTAAATGGAGCGCCCGCCGCTGGGCCAGTGAAAATCGGATTCAATAGTGACTTTGTTGGCTTCAAGGTGCCCTTTCCAGTCGGAAATTTCTGTGGCAGTGCCGGTGAAACACACATGACCGTCACCTGTGGTCCCGTGGACCGGGACCGGCAGTTTTTGCGCGTCCGAAGGTTCCATCGTCACTTGCGGATTGAAAATCAGAAGCATCTGAGTATCGAGTTTCAGGAACAAATGCCGATTACCGACGCGTGCGTATTTTTTGAACCCCAGAATATCGACATAGAAATGTTCCGCGGCATCCAAATCGTCAACATAAAGTGCGGTTTCCAGTATGGCCGTCGGTGGCATGACCTGTCCTTCCATCGCTCCCGCGGGTTATCCCGCAATCCTAGATAGTCAGAGAAACTCGCTAATTGGTCGAGAATCTCCCGAGGTTAATTTCCGATCTACTCGCCGATAGCCGTCCGAGCTTTTGACTCATCTTCGTTGCCATCGATGAGTGCTTCGAGAACGGTTTGCAGGTCCGGCAATTCCTCAGTGCCCTTGAAGCCGCTGATACGGCGATAGATATCGGCGGCAGCCTGGTGGAATTCTCCTGGCAACCCGGCGTGTTCGAACGTTGCCGATATCTCTTCCATTTCCCCGACAAACCGCCAGGCTTTCTGGGTTACTTCCCTGACATTCTGCGGGGCTTTTGTATCCAGTCCATTTCCCTTGTCGGCCCATTGCTGAATAAGCGCTTCAGATACGTTCAGCTGATGCGCCGTCGCCAGAATGCCGCAAAGCAGGGATGTCACACCCTTGGTATAGGCGGCAAAGCACATTTTGAGACCGGAAGCGGCGCCGATTTCATCCCCCAACACATTCGCAATCAAAACGCTTTCCGAAAATATATTGGAAATCTCCTGGGCCCTTGGGCCTGACAGATGCAGCCAGGTTGTGCCACCCTTCCAGGCAGGAGGGCCGACGATCCCCCCGTCCACATAGGATATCTTATTTGTCGCCAGCAGAGATCCGATTTTGCGCGACCTCTGAGGCGATATCGCGTTGCCATCCAGGTACAGACCGGAATAGCCAAGCCCCAATACCTGGCGGGCGACATCTTCCGCCGCATGTGGCGGACAGACACTGACGATAAGATCGCTGGCGGCCACAAGATTTGCGATCGTATCACAGTCCTCGAAGCCGTGTCTGGCGGCGCGCTGCCGGGTCGCCTCGCTGCGCCCCTCGCCAGCCCAGAGGACCTGAACGTTTGCTGCAGACTGGGCGCTAGCGCCGATAGACTCACCCATCAGTCCCGGATGAAGCAGACCTATGCGCATAAACGTTCTCCTTATTATATTATGATTTGCCTGGTTTTCCTGGCTTTATTGCACAAACTTCGAATTCGTCCTGCGTTTGCACCCGAAAAATTTCTCCGCCCCTGTAGATGATGTCCGTTTTGGAAACATTTACATCACCAGCAAACTCGATGATAATTTAGCAAAGCTCTGGCGTCTATGTGAATCAAGCCCTGGGCCCAGCTTTTGATTTTTTTGATTTAATTATTATCCGGGTACAGATGCGTTTTATTATTCTGATTTCCACGCTGGTTTGCGGCTTTCTTCCACCTTTTACGGCAGTGGCTGACACGTGGGCAGACTGCACGAATTCCTCAGCCGAATTAGCCATTCAGGCCTGCAGCCAGATTATTTCGGAAAAACGCGTGGATAGAATAAACTTGTCCATCGCCCATTCCAACCGCGGCAATGCCTATCTTCGACTGGCACAAAACCAACAGGCATTGCAGGACTTCAACCGAGCCATTGAGATCGATCCCACCAATGCCAGGGCCTTTCAAAATCGCGGAAATTTTTACTTCATGAGTGAAAAATATGATGAGGCCATTTCCAATTACGACGAGGCGATCAGAAGCGATCCGTTCTATGATCGGGCCCACGTCAATCGCGGCCTCGCATTTCTGCAGCAGGAAAAATATGCCGAAGCAATCCGAAATTTTGACGCTGCCCTGAAACTCAATCCGGACTCGGCCCCGGCCTACAACAATCGCGGCGCCGCCTATCAGCAATCAGGAGAAAAAAACAGGGCTATCGAAGATTACAAAAAAGCCCTCGCCATTGATCCCCGGTTTCACACCGCCAGGGAAAACCTGCAAAAACTCGGGATCCCCCTGAACTGAACTACGGGACGGCTCCCTAATTGTCGTAAAACGTTCGCATCTGTTGCAGTGTCTCGAGCAATTTGTCCTTATCGACGGCAAACGGTTCAAGCAGAACCGACAGGACGCGGTCATCCCGGAGCCGCCAGGGAAGTTTCATAAGCAACCTGTGAACAGGCAGCTTGCGCCAGTCGGATATCAGGGCCGCATCCACGTCCCGGTTCAGTTCGATGATCAGCTCCTTGTTTTCAATAGACCGCACCGCATAAGTCCGGATTTCCATGTCTTTAACGGCGCGCCAGTCGATGATACCGAAGCCGTCAAC
>JBPCWG010000267.1:0-9741 GCA_051009705.1 Methyloligellaceae bacterium
TTACGATGAAATACTCAAATCCTGGCGGATGGGACACGAATATCTAAAATGGTCAAATCGAACGGCAGAGTGGCAAAGGATTTTCGCCTCCGGCCCATTGGGTTCCCTGATGGGATCTCTCAATCCATGGATACCGAATCTTAATTCGGCTCCTAACTTATGGACCCCTTCGGCTGCGTCGGCATTCGAGCCATTTATGAAACCGTTCGCACCCGGTTTTAACGGCAGCCAGCCCATGCAGGAATTGAATGTCATGTCTCCCTTCATGATCTGGCAATGGTCCGATCAACAGCGCCGCGCTTAAGCTGAAAATCTTCCTCGTATTTGACGGTGGCTAAAAAATATTCCTAATTTGCGCGACAACACTTGTCCGTTTCGCCAGTTTTCCTATAGTGCGCGTCACCGTCAGCGCCGGCGATATATTTCCGGATTAGCAGGATTTAGTCTCATGTCAGAAATCAAAAAAGTTGTACTCGCCTATTCCGGCGGACTGGATACATCGATCATCCTGAAGTGGCTACAGGAGACCTATGGCTGCGAAGTCGTGACCTTCACCGCCGACCTTGGGCAGGGAGACGAGCTTGAGCCGGCGCGAAAAAAAGCCGAGATGCTCGGGATCAAGGAGATCTATATCGAGGATCTTCGTGAAATTTTTGTCAAAGAATTTGTATTTCCCATGTTTCGGGCAAACACGGTTTATGAAGGAATTTATCTGCTTGGAACTTCAATCGCCCGGCCGCTGATTTCCCAGCGGCTTGTGGAGATTGCCCATGAAACCGGTGCCGATGCGATTTCCCACGGTGCCACCGGAAAGGGCAATGACCAGGTACGCTTCGAGCTCTCGGCCTACGCGCTTGATCCAAAAATCAGAGTTATCGCTCCGTGGCGGGACTGGGAGTTCAAGAGCCGCACCGACCTTCTGGATTTTGCCGAGAAGCATCAAATCCAGATTCCCAAGGACAAGCGCGGTGAAGCTCCATTTTCTGTGGACGCCAATCTTCTGCACTCTTCCTCCGAGGGTAAAGTGCTTGAAGACCCGGCACAGGAACCGCCTGAGTATGTCTACCAGCGTACCCTGTCGCCAGAGGAGGCTCCGGACAAGGCGACGATCGTGACTATCGGTTTCAGGGCAGGTGACGCCGTCTCCATAGACGGCCAGACCCTGTCACCGGCAGAATTACTGACCCGGCTCAACAGTCTCGGTCATGACAACGGGATCGGCCGAATAGACCTTGTCGAGAACAGGTTTGTCGGCATGAAATCCCGCGGCGTCTACGAAACACCGGGCGGAACCATATTGCTGGAGGCCCACAGGGCGATGGAGTCCCTGACCCTCGATCGCGGCGCTGCGCATCTCAAAGATGAGCTAATGCCCCGATATGCCGAACTGATTTACAATGGCTTCTGGTTTTCGCCGGAACGGGAAATGCTGCAGGCGCTGATCGATAAATCCCAGGAACATGTGGAAGGCGAAGTTCGCCTCAAACTGTATAAAGGAAATGTCATCACCATCGGTCGTTCGAGCCCGAAATCCCTTTATGACGAGGATATCGTGACCTTTGAGAATGACGAAGGCGCTTACGATCAGAAGGACGCAGAAGGATTTATCAAGCTCAATGCCCTGCGTCTGAAACTGCACGGGGCACGCAAAAACTGGACCTAGGCCGGTTGCCCCGTCTAATACTGCTCTCGCAGTAATCCCTTTCGACGTTTGCACCGTATCAGACTATCCGCCTGAAACGGCAATTGCCTATTCCCGGAATTGCACTTTGTCTGCATTGCGGGCACACTGGATGTTCCATGAAAAAGTTTGTTCTCACAGTGATCGTCTGTTTTTTCGGCATCCTGAATCCGGTCGCGTCCCAGCAACTTGATCCCGACCTTAAAAAAGCTTTCAGCAATGCTTCCCTTGAACTCACCGAATGTTCGGCCTTCTTTGCCATCATATCGGAAAGCACAATCTCCGGTCAGGAGGCCAATGCCGAGGCCATCGGACTGAGCCAGGCCTACCGGAATTTCAGCACCAAAGCCGGTGTCTATGCCATCGAATGGCTAAAGCGGACGGACCCGGACTGGAAACAGATATATGGCCGCCGGATTGCCCGTGCCTTTTCGGTCATGGAAAAAGATAACGAAGCCGACAGCCTCGCCCTGTTCCGGAAATACGCCGATGCCTGCCAGAAAGCGGTCAGCCGGCCCGCGGATCGATTGAAGGAATGGCTCAGGATCGAAATTGAACAGACGCCGGAATAAGCAACGACGGCAGGAAGAGCCGCCGCTGCCGATCAGGTGTAAGTGAGGTTAACATGAAAAATTCCTCACAAATCCCTTTCACGTGATTCGAAAGGCGAGAGCATGGTCAGAGTGTGGCGTACCTTCGCCACAATAGTTAAAGAAACACAATGCAGTTCCGAATGATCCCAACGTTTGTATAAATTGCAGTTCTATTTCTCCGACGCCGGACAAAATAAACAAGGCATTTGTAGCCCTAAAATCGAACTTCCACTCTTGCAGAAATTCTCAATCCACGGCAATACTCGGCAAATCAAACTTGATCCCGCTCCCGGGATAGGTGCACTCAAACATGGCGATCAGCAGGCGGAAATTCTTGAAACTCTTCGGTCTCGGAACCCTGGGAACATTGTTTACATCCGGAATCTGGTTCAGTCGTGCCCATGCGGATAATATATATTATTCCGGACCACCTTCGGATCATTTTGACGGCCGTACATTTTTCAATCCCAGGGGTGTGCAGCCGCGCAGTTTCTCTCAATTTCTAAAATGGAAACTCCTGGAACGGCCGCACAAATGGCCGGACAGTTACACCAGCGAATTTCATGGCAGCCAGCCCGCGCAGCGCGTGCACGGTGAATCCATCGCCGTGACGATGATCGGACATGCAACTCTGCTGATCCAGGTCAACGGCCTGAACATCATTACCGATCCGGTGTTTTCGGACCGTGCCAGCCCCTTCCGGATAGTTGGACCAATGCGCGTCAACCCTCCGGGCATTGAATTCTCGGACTTACCAAAAATCGATGCAGTGCTCCTTACCCACAATCATTATGATCATCTCGATGTCCTGACGCTGGAAAAGCTTTATCGCCGGGACAATCCGGTCATCGTCACTCCGCTCGGCAACGACACGATTATCAACAATGTATTCTCGGGTGCCGATATTCGCACCGGCGACTGGCACGACAAGTTCGATATCTCCGGGGATACCAAAATTCATTTCGAACCCTGTCATCACTGGTCGGCCCGGGGCACCCGAGACCGGCGAATGGCACTGTGGGCGGCTTTTGTCATTGAAACACCGACACGCAAAATCTTTCATATTGGTGACACAGGTTTCCACGGGGGCAAACCCTATATCGATGCGGCCGAAAAACATGGCGGCTTTGATCTTGCCATCATTCCCGTCGGCGCTTATGAACCCCGCTGGTTCATGAAGGGCCAGCATCAAAACCCGTCTGAAGCTGTCGAAGGATTCAAACTGTGTCGGACACGCTACGCCATTGGTCACCACTGGGGTACGTTCCAGCTGACTAACGAACCGATCGAAGAACCCATCGAGCTCCTGGCCCGGGCATTGGAGGAAAATGGCGTGGATCCGGATCGCTTTCAGCCCCTGGCTCCGGGACAGGTTTGGAATCGTGAACTGGCCTAAATCAGTTTCATCTCGCAGATCATTCGACAATCGACGAAATATCAAGTTCCAGTGCCATGAACAGACTTTCGAGTTGGATGGGGGACATGAGCAGGTAATCCGCGGTGGTCGCCTTGAATTTGGCGTGAACATCCTTGTTTATGGCAGAGATAAGCTTGTGCATTATTTCCGGACGCTTTTTTCTAATGTGTGCAAACTGGCCGATGGTCCGGTCGATGATTTGGTTACCACGGCAATCGTTGCTGATATCATTGGCCGAGAGTGAGCGTCTTTTCTCAGCGGCGATCTCAAAATAAACGGAATTAAGCTCGTCCAGAAGTCCGCTGCCTGCCGTATCGCGAAATATCTCCCCGAGCTGGTGACAAATAATCAGGCGCCATTTCAACCCACCCAGCTGTGTTTGCTTCCCATACAACTCACTGAACAGGTCGTTGGTACGCGCATTGAGGTAGAAGATCAGAAGATTTTCGTTGGTAAAATTTGCAGTACCGCTGTTCGGTGTGGAATGCATGCAGAAATTATAAGTTTCCTCATAGTGGTGTTTTAAACCACCTTTCGAATCCGTGAACTCGGATTCGATCCGCAAAATTTCTTTTTCAGGAAGCGTTCCACCATTCTGGATTGCTGCCTGTTTCAGTTCGGTGAATATCGCATTTATAAGTGTACGCCCCAACGAGGCGCAGTGATGCGGACCGCTAAGTCTCTGATCTTTGCTGATAGTGACCATGATTCGAAACTCTTGTACAATGGACTGGATAATGAATTAATTGCGTTTAATCATGTCTCTACTTAATTAATAAAAACTTAGAATTGTTTTGCAGGTTCCGGCAAATTTCATCGTCATTTCACCGGATCTAATTGGATCCGATTAAGGTCGATCGAACTTTTCTGCAAATTCCTTAAACAGCATCATGAACTTCAATGTCTGTTTCTTAAATTGTCCCGGTACAACAAAGGTCATGAGTTTCATGAACATATTCGAGCACCGAAACTCCGAGCTAAGGATCCACCTTGTCTTTTTCTCACCAATTTCCGAAAAACTATTTTCAATCAGGTTGTAAACACCATCCCCTTCGTAAGACGCGGAGAATTTGTCGGGATAATCGCAAACCTTAATTGTCTGTATCATCACGACGACGCGGCCATTCATTTCGTGAACCTGCCGTGATTGCGCGCCCACATCCCGTGTGCCATTGCCTTTTATGAATTCGTGCTCCACAAGGCTTGGTTGCCACCTGGGCAGATTTTCGGGATCGAGAAACAGGTCGATGACGCGATGTCGGGGCAATTCAATGTCCATTTCCAGTTGGTAGCGCATATGTCACCTCGCCGGTGCAAACTCAATTTCGTTCACAAATACCATGTCAGTGTTAGTTCCTTCGGATGTCGAATTTCAGGCAGTGTCACCACTTGCTCCAATCACCGGTTTACCTGCTAGAATAAAACTGCGGCAACGCATAACCCGCAATCAGACGAGGCGTTATTTTCTCATGCAAAAATCCCCTCTCCAGAACCGGGTCACACCCACTGGTGAAATCATCGCCACGGCGTATCGCGGCAGCTGGATGGGTAACAGGGGCGGAAGGCTACACAATGATCGGAAGCAGTTGACGGCCAAAAGATGGACAAGCAAGCACTGGATCTGCTGCCGGCTGTCGTTCCAGGGCCGACAACGGCAGGTCATGGCCGCGAACCGGTATACGGAACTGTTTTTTCTCGATGAAGCCACGGCTTTCGCCGCCGGTCACCGTCCCTGTGCCGAGTGTCGCCGGTCAGACTTTAATTCGTTCATCCGGATGTGGGCCGAAATCCGTGATCGCGATGAGCGGATCTATGTACGGGAGATCGACAATCAGCTTCAACTCGAACGCCTGGCGACGGGTAAAGTGAAGCGCAGACATGAAGCCAGAACTCACGAACTCCCTGACGGCAGTTTCATTTTTCACCAGGGACACCCCATGCTGGTCAAGGGAGGCAGCCTCCTCACCTGGACTCCGGCTGGATATACTGACCGCATCTCAAAATCATCGGTGGATCGGGCAGATCTGCTTACCCCGCCCAGCCTCGTTGGAATTCTGCAAACGGGGTACGAGTTGCAAATTCATGAGTCTTCAGAGCCGTAATTCTCCGCGATTGACGGGCGTCCTAGCTGATTCCCTTTTTTACGGAGTCAAGTAGGGCATCGGCACTGCGCGCCAGCAGGCTTGTATCCGTCCCGCAGGCCACGAATGTAAAGCCCTCGTTCAGCAGCTCGGTCGCCTTGTCGCCATTGCCGACCAATGTGCCGCAGGGTTTTCCCGCAGCTTCCGCATCCTTCACGCCCTTCATGATCGCCGTCCACAAATCTTCATTATTCAACTGGCCAATGATATCCATATCGGCTGAGAGATCGGCGGGACCGAAAAAGATTCCGTCAACGCCGTCGACTGCGGCAATTTCCGAAACCTGCTCCAGAGCGGACCGGGTTTCGATCTGCACAATGAGGCAAAACTCCTCTTCGAACCTCTCAACATAGTCGGTAATGCGGGTGAATTTATTGCCCCTCTGATTGAGGGAGACACCGCGTACACCGCGGGGCGGATAGCGTGTGGCGGCAACAGCAGCAGCAGCCTCTTGCGGCGTCTGCACCATGGGAACCAGCATATTCATGGTACCCATGTCCAGAAGCGGCTTGATCAGCACCGGATCATTCCAGGTGGGCCGCACGATCGCCGTCGTTTCGCCGGTTTCATAAGCCTGGAGCTGCGACAGAACCGTGCGCAGGTCGCTCGGCGAATGCTCCATATCCAGAAGCGCCCAGTCAAAGCCGGCGGGCGAAATTATTTCGGCGGCGATATTGCTGCACATGGCATTCCAGATGCCAATCTGTTTGTCGCGCGCTTTGATCGCCGCTTTAAATCGATTTACCGGGAGCTTCATCAGGGACATCCTCTTCCACGAAATTTTTCAACGACACATTTAATATTTCTCACTTATGGCAAATGATCCTCGTTCAGACAATGGTCACCTTGGAACTAATTGTCGATTGCCTGAGTGAAATCGCGTTTCATAGTTGAGAAGGAACGGAACTCCTGTTAGGTGTGAAACAAATTGGCGATCGTCTCCGGCGGTCTCCGGAATCAAAAATCGACAAATATTGAAAATTAATCCCAGCGAACAAACCAACGGCCGAGGAAAACCGGTCTCAAGGAGAGCTTACCATGATCAGAGCGGCGATGTACGGTCTTGGAAATTGGGGCCAGACGCTTATCAGGTCTGTACAAACCAGCAGCGACAAAATCAGGTTTACCCACGGTATCAGCCGCAACCCCGACAGGCTTGGCGACTTTTCACGGCAGATGAGCCTTACAATCACCAATTCATTTCAGGAAGTTCTCGCGGATCCGGATATTGACGCTGTTATCCTGGCCACGCCCCATTCCCAGCATGCGGAACAGATCAAGCAGGCCGCGGAAACCGGTAAGCATGTCTATGTCGAGAAGCCCATGGCCTTGACTGCGGCCTCGGCGCAGGAAGCCGCAGATTACTGTGCCGAGAAAAACGTCATCCTCGCTGTTGGCTTCAACCGCCGTGCCGCACCGGCCTTTATCGGCTTGCAGCAAACCATCGAAAGCGGTCAGATCGGCGAAATCCTTCATGTCGAAGGGCAGCATTCCGGACCTTCAGGTTATCGTTTAAAAGAAGGCAATTGGCGCGGCACCCGCGCAGAAGCTCCCGGCGGCGGCATGACGGCCCGGGGTATCCATGTCCTGGACGGCATGATCGCTCTACACGGCAAAGTCCAGTCCGTGCATGCGATGAGTGAAAGAAAAATCCTCGAAGAAGCCGAAGTCGACGACACGACCGCCCTGCTCATGCGGTTTGAAAACGGGGTGACCGGGTACC
Organism: Methyloligellaceae bacterium; assembly: GCA_051009705.1. Lineage (GTDB taxonomy): Bacteria > Pseudomonadota > Alphaproteobacteria > Rhizobiales > CAYWUX01 > JANQOC01. Next base: position 7,556 of record JBPCWG010000267.1, read on the forward strand.
TGGCTTCGGTTTTCGCCACCGCCGACCTCTATCGCCTGCAGGTTTTCGGCAGCAAAGGATGGGCCGAGATGAAGGGACCATATCAATTGTCAACCTCGGACCTGCAGGGCAAATTAAATACGATCACCTATCCCGGTGACAGTATCGAAAAAGGTATACTGGAAAAATTCGCCGATGCGATCAACGGCGAAGCCCCTTATCCCGTGAATCCCTACGACGCGGTCAACGGCATTGCCGTCGTCGAAGCCGTGGTCAAATCCGCTGAATCCGGCGATACGGTGAAAATCAACTAGTTTAGTTGGCTTTTTTGAACTTCTGCTCGAATCCCAGATCCCGGGAGATCGCGTTCGCGCACTGCACGACCTGCGGTGCAAGCTTGTTCAATCTCGCCCGATCCAGTCGCAACGCCGGCCCCCTGAGATCCACCGAGGCTGCGACCTCTCCCGTACGGTCAAAAATGGGCGCGGCAACGGCTGCGCCACCGGAATGGGTTTCTCCCTGGCTTATGGCAAAACCCTGACGACGAATCTTGGTCAGTTGACGGCGCAGGGACTGGGCACTGGTAACGGTATTTTTGGTCACCTGTTTCAACTTCGTGACCTTGATGACTTCATCGACTTCTTCACTATCCAGAAATGCCAGAATGCATTTTCCGGAAGCTCCGGCATATATGGGAACCGCACTGCCGATTCTCGGCGCCATGCAAAGTTCATACTCGGCGCTGATCGCTTCGGCGATGAACCTTTCAAAACCGCGCTGGATCATCAGGCAAACCGCTTCTCCCGTGGATCGAACCAGTTTTTCCATGTGGGGTTTGGAAATGCGCCGGAAATCCGTATTCAACGGATTGATGAGACGGCTCACGGCCGGTCCGAGAATATAACGTCTGGTGTTCTGTTCCTGGCGAATGAGCCCCTGATTTTCCAGGGTCGCGATAAGGCGCAGGGTTGTCGCTTTATCGAGGCCGACACTGCGGCTGATTTCCGACAATCCGAGTGAGTCTGAACTGTCCGCCACGGACATTAAAACTGAGATGGCCCGCTCTACGGACCGGACGGTTTTCATAGTGATCTCCAAAATTCATCAATTTGATTAGTTTCAGATATAGAATAATTTATTCAACATTCAAATACTGGAGCTAATTTCTGTTTCATATAGTGGTACAATGTTTCATAAAGGTTCGCAACGAATTCTGCATTCCTTGCGAAAATTGATTAATCTGAATTTCGGATTACAAGAATATAACAAGCTATGGCACAAAAAATATCGATAATCGGAGCGGGCACCATGGGTCGGGGCATTGCCCAGGTGGCGGCTCAATCCGGCTTCCAGGTGCTGATCTGGGACGAACTGCCGCAGGCGTTGCAATCGGCGCGGGAGACAATCGACAAAAATTTGAACCGGGAGGTTGAAAAATCGCGACTGGATGCGGATCAGGTGAAATCGATACAAAACCGGTTACAATTCGTGTCCGGTATTGAGGAACTGAAACAGGCAGACCTCATCATCGAAGCCATACGCGAAGATGTGAGAATCAAGCATGCGCTCTTGAAAGAATTGGAAACCGGGCTCGGCAAGGATGTGATCCTTTTGACCAATACGTCTTCTCTTTCGGTAACAGAACTCGCCCAGGCTCTGGAACACCGACACCGTTTCGCCGGCTTGCACTTTTTTAATCCCGTCCCGAGCATGAAACTGGTGGAAATCATTTCCAGTCTCGATACCAGCGCCGAGGTCCTTGAAAAACTCGAAAACTTTAGCCGGCAAATCGGCAAGGTTCCCATTCGTGTGCCTGATTCTCCCGGTTTCCTCGTTAATCACGCCGGCCGCGGTTACGGACCCGAAGCCCTGCGAATTCTGGCGGACCACATAGCACGTCCCGCGGACATAGACAGAATCATGAAGGATCTGCCGGGCTTTAGAATGGGACCTTTCGAATTGATGGATCTCGTGGGTCTCGATGTTGCGCACCCGGTCATGGAGCAGATTTACAATCAGTTTTACCAGGACCCCCTTTACGGTCCGAATGTACTTGCGCAAACGCAGATGATGGCCGGGCGACTGGGCCGTAAAACCGGCAGGGGCTGGTACGAATACAGGCAGGGCAAGGCCGTATTCCCGCCCGAGAAATCCTTCCCCGGCAAATCCGGCGCGTCCCCCCGGGTCTGGATCAGCCCGGCGGAACC
>JBPCWG010000268.1:0-4925 GCA_051009705.1 Methyloligellaceae bacterium
GCAATTTCCAGAACGCCTTTTTTCAAACCCTGTAATTCATCTCCAGCCCCGGGCAAAAGCATAACCAGAAAAAAGTCAACCATGCTCGCTACGGTGATTTCCGACTGACCGATGCCAACGGTTTCAACGAGCACGATGTCGTACCCGGCAGCCTCACAAACGAGAATTGCTTCCCGTGTTGCATGGGTCACTCCCCCTAGTGCCCCAGATGTAGGCGAGGGACGCACATAGGCGTTGGCGTGCGTTGACAATTCTGTCATGCGTGTTTTATCGCCTAGTATAGATCCACCGGAAACAGAAGAAGTCGGGTCGACAGCAAGGACGGCAACACGATGCCCGTTATCAATGAGTTTCATTCCAAGATTTTCAATGGTTGTCGACTTGCCGACTCCTGGCAGGCCGGTTACGCCGATGCGCCACGATCCGCCAGTGTGGGGTAAAAGCGCGCGCAGCATAGTGTCTGCTTCTTCGCGATGGATTGGGTTTTGACTTTCAATCAAAGTTAGGGCGCGGGCCAATAGCTGACGATCTCGAGCATGAACTCCTTCAATCAGGTCATCTGTATTAACCGACACCGGCATCTTCTTTTTGGTCATGGGATTGGAATAGGCTCGATTCGTCAAGAGTGCAAGGGGTCACAGAACGAGCAAATGTTGAGTTGAGAAAATTCCCTAGAAATGGTTTGTTTTTATTGATCTTCTTCTAAGCGCCACACTATCGGGGAATGACTCGAGAACGAGAAAAAGCGCCAAGCCAGATTGCGGCGATGACCATGCTTGCACCGGCGAGCTGGAGCCATGATAGTGGTTCTCCGAGAAAAAGAACGGAAACCGTCATGGCCGACAATGGTAGTGCTGTGGTCATTAATCCCGCAATGGCGGTGTCCACATGCGGTAGACCTCGGTACCATAGCAAGAGCGCGAAGACGCTCGCGGCAAGTATATACCAGATCACAAGCAAACCAATTGTGATGTTTATCGACCCATAGTCAAAAGTGACAATCTCGCCCCAAGCCAGAGGTAATATAAAAATTAATCCAGCTACATTGGCTGCAAGTGCCAGCCGAACTGGACTTAGAGACCGACTTAATCCCTTTGCGAGAATGACGAAAGTCGCTTCACAAACTACCGCGCCGACTACCATCAGATTGCCGACAAGACTGCCTTGCTCGATATCTCCTGGATCGATTTGAACAAGACCAATGCCAAGAACGGCAAGTGCAATTGCAGTGATCATCAGTCGAGTTGGCATTTCGCGGAATACGATCAATCCGAGCACTGCGACCATGGCGGGCATCGTTGCAGTGATAATTCCGGCATCCGTTGCTGCAGTTCGTTTGACACCCTCAAGAATCAAAACCGAGAACAGGACCATACCGATAAAGGACATGAGTGCGATTAGTCCCCATTCCCGGCCGTTGAGCTCTCGAATTTTTCGCATTTTCGAAGTGGATTTCTCGCTGGGCAGCAGCACGATGAGTGCAATAACAGAAAGAGCAAAGCGAAAAAAAATGAAAAGCAGGACGGGAATTTGAGCGACGATTACCTTGCCCAATGGAACATTGGACCCGACGAGCGCCATGGCACAGAACAGACAAAGGCTCGCTGTCCAAGGTTGCATCAGGATGTTACTCCGATGCTGTAGTTGGTTTGAGTAACTCGAAAAAACATTACTCCGCTGCAGCAGCTGGATCGTGCCCCAAATGCATTGCCAGGCGATCAAGTAATTCCAATGCAGCTTCTCCTACGACCGTACCAGGTCCAAATACGGCAACAGCACCAGCTTCCAGGAGTTCATCGATGTCTTGTGGAGGAATGACTCCGCCGACAACAATCAGGATATCGCCCCGCCCCTGTTCCTCGAGCGCTTTTCTGACTTCCGGAACGAGGGTCAGGTGTCCAGCGGCCAATGAAGACACACCCAGAATGTGCACGTCATTGTCTACAGCCTGTCGAGCGGCTTCCTCAGGTGTCGAGAAAAGCGATCCGATATCAACATCAAATCCTAGATCCGAGAAGGCGGAAGCTATTACTTTCTGGCCCCGGTCATGACCATCCTGTCCGACTTTAGAAACGAGGATTCTCGGTCTTCGGCCTTCATGTTGTTCAAATGTCCTTACTCGGCTTAGGACATCTTGCACGAGTTCATTCATGGAACCCACCTCTGCTTTGTAAATACCTGTGACGGCTTGTATTTCTGCCTTGTGGCGGCCAAACACCTTTTCCAAGGCCATAGAGATTTCACCGACCGTTGCCTTGGAGCGTGCGGCGTCTACAGAGAGTTGAAGGAGATTGCCGTCGGATGCCGCGCCTTCTGTGAGATTGTTGAGAGATGCTAAAACTTCTTTTTCATCGCGTTCCGCTTTCAGACGCTCAAGTTTGGCAATCTGACTTTGGCGGACGGCAGCATTGTCAATTTTGAGTATGTCTATGTCTGGTTCATTTTCAACTTTATACTTCGTTACGCCGACTATGGTCTGAGAGCCAGTGTCGATGCGTCCCTGGGTTCGAGCCGCCGCCTCCTCGATCCGCCGCTTGGGCAAGCCGGCTTTTATAGCCTTGGCCATACCCCCGAGTTCTTCAATTTCTTTCAAGTGAACCGTTGCCCGTTCAGCTAAATCTTGAGTAAGCCTGTCGATAAAATAGCTTCCGCCCCAAGGATCGACGACACGGCAGGTTCCGCTTTCCTTTTGAATAAAGAGTTGGGTATTGCGCGCGATTTGTGCGGAAAAATCAGTGGGCAGAGCCAGAGCTTCATCGAGGGCGTTTGTATGCAGGGACTGTGTGTGGCCCTGAGTTGCTGCCATAGCTTCGATACAGGTCCGCACGACATTATTAAAGACATCCTGTGCGGTCAAACTCCAGCCGGAAGTCTGACAATGAGTTCGGAGACTGAGAGATTTGTCATTTTTCGGATTGAACTCTTGCATAAGATTTGCCCAGAGTAAGCGTGCGGCTCTCAGCTTAGCAATTTCTATATAGAAATTCATACCGACAGCCCAGAAAAAGGAAAGACGCGGAGCAAAAGCGTCTACATCGAGACCAGCGGCCATACCTGCGCGCACATACTCAATTCCATCGGCCAGGGTGTAGGCCAATTCCAAATCAGCAGTCGCACCAGCTTCCTGCATGTGATAGCCAGAAATCGATATTGAATTAAACTTCGGCATATTCTGGGATGTATAAGAAAAAATATCCGAGATTATGCGCATGGAATGTTCTGGCGGATAGATATAGGTGTTTCGCACCATGAATTCTTTGAGAATATCGTTCTGAATTGTACCCGCCAGTTGATTTAAGGAGACGCCTTGTTCCTCTGCTGCGACAATGTATAAAGCGAGAACTGGAAGTACGGCTCCATTCATCGTCATTGAAACGGTCATCTGGTCGAGGGGGATGCCATCAAACAGGGTCCGCATATCGTAAAGGGAGTCAATGGCGACACCGGCCATTCCAACATCTCCACCCACGCGCGGATGATCTGAGTCATAGCCCCTGTGTGTCGCTAAATCGAAGGCAATAGAAAGGCCTTTCTGACCGGCAGACAGATTTCGCCGGTAAAAGGCATTGCTCTCTTCAGCTGTTGAAAAACCCGCATATTGTCGAATTGTCCAGGGCTTTTGCACATACATGGTTGGATAAGGGCCACGTAAGAAGGGGGCAATTCCCGGCAAGCCGTCATCGAGCCCCAAGTTTTTTGTATCTTCAGAGAAGTAAGTGTCGAAAACATCAATTCCTTCCGGAGTATCATAAGTCGTGCGTGTTGCACGGTGTTTATTGCCAGGAGGCGTTTCCGGATTCAGATCTATATCGGCAAAATCAGGTATTCTGCTCATTTTTTCGCCTGTACCATTAATATTCAAAGCTAAGCCGTTTGGACAAACCAAGGGCTTGTATAACGAACGATAATTCTTCTAGTATATTCGCACCTCTGTACAAAAAACCATCAACCCCGGCGTCACGAAAGCTCGTGATTTTGTTTCCGGGACGGACGATCATAATGATGCGACTAGCACCGGCTTCTCGAAGCAATCGGGCTTGTTCGATGCCTTGATGGTTTAGAGAATTATCGCTGCCAACGATGCAGACCACCGAATTTTTGATTTTTGATAGTGCTTCCGGACTCTCATTTTCGGAAAGCGGACTATCTTGTCTTTTCAGGTCCAGACCAGCGATGGCAAATATGTTTTTTCCGAAGTCCACAAGATCCGACGTATTTTTTTCTTCATCCAAAATGAACGCCAGGACACAAGGTCTCGTGCCATTCTCCTGATACTTTTCTTCGACAAAATCCCTAACGGTCTCAAATGGTTCCGCCAATCGGCGGAGCGGTAAAGTCTCGGCTGTAACGGCCACATCAACTTCATCTTTTGCCGGGGGATGCTCTGAGATCGTCTCTTTGGGATGGGAAGCGAGATTGGGAAACGCATTAATCCCAGTGATTTCATCGGTTAGAATTGCGAGGTTATCAAGCCTCCGGTTCGCAGTATTACGAATTGAACGTTGTATACTGCCACTTTGCAATATCGACTCCAACGACCCTTCATTCTCCAATTGTTGAAATATGGACCAGGACTTTTCAGCAAGGGCCTGGGTTAGATAGGTCACATATCCTGATCCCCCCGGACTGTCGGTGATTTGTCCCAGGCCAGATTCTTCGCGCAACATAATTTGGGTGTTTCGTGCCATGCGCCGTGCAAAACTTGTTGTTTGCCCCTCAACCCAGCTGAACGGTAAAAGCAGAATGGCATCAGCCCCGCCAATTGCGGCACTCGCACAGGCGGACGTCAGCCTCAGCATATTAGTATGGCTGTCGTAGCGACTTAACATTCGTTCCGAAGAAAAGGCAAAACATCTGATATTCAATGCGACGTCTGCGCAACCGCAGGCCTCCCCCAATCGGTAGATAAGTTGTCGAAGAGCCCG
>JBPCWG010000269.1:0-6346 GCA_051009705.1 Methyloligellaceae bacterium
GACCAACAATTCCCATAAACTCATAAAATATTAATTGATCACAATATGATAGCCCGATTTATTTAGAAAAAATCGCATAAGCGTGAAAAATGCGTGAATTTTTGTACAAATTGGAATTTTGCATGAATTTTAACGCCTAAAAATCTAATCAGTCCAAAAATATATGCGATCCCGTACGAATTTATTTGTCTGATCAGGATTAGAATTCCGGAAAATTCTGAGTTTCCAATCGCAAGTCCAGTTCTCAAGTCCTGGCTTTCGAGACGTCGAGGAGGGTAGTCTCAATCCAATCTTGTCGGAGAAAAGTCTGGTCACTGATAGTGATTTGGAACGGTTTCTTCCTGCTCCAGTGCAGAAGTTTTCAGATCGAAAACGCCGTTTAAACAAAACACTGAAAATGGTCAGAGATGGGTTCTATCCGTGGTCTGAAATGGAATCACGGGACACGAAATGCTCCGTTAATTTTCATTTTCTTTTCATGTCAATTTCACGGAACAATTCGACTCAGTTGCTATATCAACCTCGCCCCTTTCATCTAGGTGTGCAATTTGATATTCCCGACTACGCCCCTGGTATCCCTTCGTGGGACCAGGGGCAATTCGTTTCAGCCCCGGTTCCGAGGCTTCGGAAACGCGAGACCGGGTATATATCGAATTCACAAATAGCGCGACGTTCCTCAATGCGTGAATTCACCTGGCAGATGATATTCTCCAACAAGATCCGACAGTTGATTTTCAGTCCTCGTCTCCCCACCTATCCTCGTCTCCCCACCTAAAAGTCTTTCATGTGACATATGTCACATCCGGTGCTCCTGTTCGTCCCTAGATCTGTACTGGGAATGTTGTCGCGTTTTGATCTCGGCCGTTTGGAAATGAACTTTTTGATCTGGAACAGCGACAAATGGGAGTGACAAGGGAGAATAAGAGATGACTTATGTGATTGTTACCAGCCGGGATACGATTGTTGGTACTCCGTTTGCCAATTATGGAGAAGCGCTGGATTTTGCCTGCGGAATGTTTGGAAACGACGCAAAGTCCTGGATTGAATTCAATCTCCGCATTGAAGAAAATAGATAGAACCAGCAATTGGATCGGAGCAACGGGGTTTCCTCAGCAACACTTGCACAAAATTTCGGACGCCGAGCTCCCTGCCGGTCCGAAATTTGAAATCATCATTTGACATCATCATTACATTTGTGTACCCGGGCGGTGGGACACTCCTCCCCAACGAGGAGCAACTATCTGAAAGGGTAGCATGACATGACGACTTCTGAAAAACCGGCCCAACGGCCGGACAATCCCCATTTTTCATCTGGACCCTGCAGCAAAAGACCGGGCTGGTCTTTGAATAAGCTTTCCGATGCCTTCCTGGGACGGTCTCACCGATCCAGCGGCGGCAAGTCGAAACTCAAGGAAGCGATCGACAAGACACGTTCTCTGTTAGGAATTCCATCCGACTATCTCGTAGGAATCGTACCCGCATCCGATACCGGAGCCGTGGAAATGGCCTTGTGGTCGCTTTTAGGTGCCCGCGGTGTGGACGTCCTTGCGTGGGAAAGTTTTGGAAAAGGCTGGGTCGGCGACATTCAGAACCAGCTTAAACTGGACAATGTGCGGGTCATCGATGCTGACTATGGCGATTTGCCAGATCTTGGCAACGTGAACTTTGACAATGACGTTGTCTTCACCTGGAACGGCACAACTTCGGGTGTGCGGGTACCCAATGGCAACTGGATCGCCGCTGATCGGCAAGGTCTTACGATTTGTGATGCGACATCGGCAGCCTTTGCCCAGGATCTGGATTGGCCCAAGCTTGATGTGGTGACATTCTCCTGGCAGAAAGTCCTGGGAGGGGAGGCCCAGCATGGCATGCTGATTCTGTCTCCGCGCGCTGTTGCACGTCTTGAGAGTTACCAGCCGCCCTGGCCGCTTCCAAAAATATTCAGAATGACAAAGTCGGGTAAGATCAACGAGGGCATCTTTGAAGGAATGACAATCAACACGCCTTCAATGCTCTGCGTCGAAGATTTTCTCGATGCCTTGAACTGGACGGCGGAGATTGGCGGCCTGGGTGCCCTGCAGGCCCGGGCAGATAAAAACCTGGCCTTAATTGCGCGCTGGGTAGAGGACACACCCTGGATAGATTTCCTGGCACGCATCCCCGAAACCCGGTCCAATACGTCGGTATGTCTGAAAATTGTTGCCCCTGAAGTCGAAGCCCTGGATAGAGAAGAACAGGGCAAGTTCGCCAAACGAATGACGGCGCTTCTGGCTGAAGAAAAAGTGGCCTATGATATAGGTGCCTATCGGGACGCCCCTCCGGGACTCAGAATCTGGTCCGGTTCGACGGTCAATAACAGCGATATACAGGCTTTATTGCCGTGGATTGCGTGGGCCTATTCCAGGACCTTCCACGAGTTTATCGAGACCGCTTGAACTCGATTCCATTCAACTGACATCTAATCGGAACAAAACCGATTTCTCATCATTCAGAATGTATGAGACTTACTATTTGGAGAAGTAAAATGAGCCCCAGAGTTTTGATCTCAGATAAACTGAGCCCGAAAGCACAAGCTATCTTCGAGAACCGTGGCATAGAAGTCGATACAAAAACAGGTCTCGAACGCGATGAGCTAATTGAAATCGTCGGCGAATATGATGGCCTGGCCATCCGCTCGGCTACCAAGGTCACTGAAAAAGTGATCGCCGCCGCCAATCAGCTCAAGGTCGTGGGACGGGCAGGCATCGGCGTTGACAATGTCGATATTCCGGCAGCCACGGAACAGGGGATCATCGTTATGAATACCCCCCATGGCAATTCCATTACCACGGCCGAGCATGCGATTTCCTTGTTGTTCGCACTGGCCCGCGATATTCCCGCGGCCGATATGTCCACCCAGGCCGGGAAATGGGAAAAGTCGCGCTTCATGGGGGTTGAAATTACCAACAAAACCCTTGGGGTGATTGGATGCGGCAATATCGGGTCCATCGTTGCGGACAGGGCGCTGGGATTGCGCATGAAAGTTGTGGCTTATGATCCGTTTCTCACACCTGAGCGCGCCATGGTTCTGGGTGTCGAAAAAGTCGAGCTCGACAGTCTTTTTGCCCGTGCCGATTTTATTACGCTCCACACCCCTCTGACCGACAAAACTAAAGACATCATATCGGCCGAAAATATCGAGAAGATGCAGGACGGAGTCTATATCATTAACTGTGCCCGCGGTGGATTGGTCGTCGAGGAAGATCTGAAACAGGGGCTGGAGAGCGGCAAGATCGCCGGTGCCGCCCTTGATGTATTTCGAGATGAACCCGCCAAGGAAAACATACTCTTCGGTACTCCCAATATTATTTGTACACCACATCTGGGAGCAGCTACCGCGGAAGCTCAGGAGAATGTTGCGATCCAGGTGGCCGAACAAATGTCGGACTATCTGCTTTCCGGCGGTATAACCAATGCCATAAACTTTCCTTCCATATCAGCTGAAGAGGCTCCCAGACTCAATCCATTTGTCCGGCTCGCGGAACAGTTGGGATCTTTTGCTGGTCAGCTCGTAGAGAGTGGTATTTCCTCGGTGCGGATTGAATATGCCGGGGAGCTTGCGGATATGAACCTCAAAGCTCTGTCTGCTGCGGCTATTTACGGCGTGTTAAAACCCCAGCTTCAGAACGTGAATATGGTTTCGGCGCCCGAACTTGCCAAACAAAGGGGCATCGCCGTTGAAGAAATTTCGCGACCCCAGGAAGGGGCGTTTGAAAATTATATGCGGCTCTCGATTCAAACCGAAAGACAGGAACGGTCCGTGGGCGGCACGGTATTTTCCGATGACAAACCAAGAATTATCCAGGTTCGGGGACTGGATCTCGAAACGTCACTGATGCAGCATATGCTCTATGTTGAGAACTCCGATCAACCCGGATTCATCGGCGAGCTCGGAAATCTGCTTGGAAAAGCCGGAATTAATATCGCCACCTTCAGTTTGGGAAGAGAAAGTGCCGGCGGTAAAGCATTGGCGATAATTGCACTGGATATTGCTATTCCCGACGATATAATTGCCGAGGTCCGGGAACTGCCCCATGTCGTCGCTGCACGACGGCTGACGTTTTAAATAATAACTTACCAGTATTGTATTGGGAGGAGTGGCATGCGCAATCTGTTAATCGCCGTGGGGTTCTGTCTGTGTGCTTCAACCGCATACAGTGAAGAAACGCTTCTGGCCTCAAAGATAGAGGAAGTTACGGTGTTTCCCCGCGGTGCGGAAATAGTGCGCACGGCCAAATTCTCACTGGTTAGAGGTGAACATTCCATAATTGTGCGCGATCTTCCCCGGGCTATCGTCAAAAATTCCATTCGGGTCGAAGGGGTCTCCGGTGGCCCCCTGGAAATAGGATCCCTGGATACGCGTACGGTATTCGTCAACACTATTGATCAGGGGCAGCGCGACACGCAGCGCCAGCAGCTGGAAGGTCAGATAGAACAACTCAAAGACAGACTAGCGGGTATCAACGGTCATGGGGAAACGATTGCCCTGCAGAAGAAATTTCTGGACAGTCTGGCCACCCCGTTGAATCCGAAGGGGGCCGTCCCGAGTGACTCCCGGTTTGAAAAAGACAATCTTACGGATCTTATCGAGTTTTTGGCAGAGAGATCCACCGGTCTCAACCGGCAAGACCTGGCACTAACCGTGGAACATCGAAATCTGTCACGGCAGATTGCTGATTTAGAGAAACAATTGCGGGAATTGCCTTCGAAACAGGAAAGTAAAACCGAGGTCAAAATCAATGTCGTGGCCGCAACCCCGCTTCAAGGCCTCATGAGAATTAGCTATCGTGTTCGCGATGCCGGCTGGTTTCCTCTCTACGATGCCCGGCTGAAAAGCGGGAATGCAGAGACCAAACCGAAGGTAGAAATTGTCCGCCTCGCTGAGATTGCTCAGAAAACCGGTGAGAACTGGGATGATGTGCAAATCACGCTTTCGACCAATCGCTCCGATGCCGGCAGTGCCGCCCCCAAATTATATCCAAGCCAACTATCGGTTCTGGAAAAACCGCAGCCGGCTCCAAAAGTCCGGAGACAATTGGAAACCTTCTCTTCCGCAGATCAGGATCGGGAGGAACATTCACGGCGCGCAAAGGGCTTTGTCGACAGAAAACCGGCAGCCGGCGCAATGGATATCGTTAATCGATCTGCCCGGGTTGTACAATCTTCATTTCAAGTCCTGTTTGAAGTGCCGGGTAAGAATTCTGTTAAAGCCACCGGCAATCGCAAAAAGGTCCAGATCAACAAAGTTGAAGTCGAACCCAGTCTGAAAATTCGTTCTGTTCCGAAACTCGATCCGACGGCTTATCTTTATGCTGTGTTTACGTTGCAGGAAAATGAAACGCCGGTACTGGCCGGTCCGGTTTCTCTGTTCCGCGATGGAGTGTTTGTCGGCAATGGCAGGTTTCCCGAGTTAAATCCCGGAGTTGAACACGAACTCGGATTTGGTGCCGACAAAATGATTGAGATTACACGTGTGGAGGTCAATCGCTCCAAAGGTGAAGCCGGAATCATAACATCTTCGAAAACCGACGAACGGTATTTTAAGATTTCCGTCCAGAACCGCCATGACAAAACTTATACCCTGACCATACTGGATCAGGTTCCCTTTTCGGAAAATGAAGAAATACAGGTTCAGAGACTTTCCAAGACCACACGGCCGAGCCGCGAAAATGTAGAAGATGGCCGTGGTATTCTTGCCTGGGATTTTCAGCTGAAAGCCGGAGAAAAACGGGAAATACAACTCAATTATAAGATACTCTGGCCGGCAAATGTGGAAATCGTTGGCCAACGCTAGAAACCTATCTTTGGGAGCTGGATTGGTTTATAACGTGCTCCGTGAAATATTAGCGCGCGAGCTGGCGGTGGAATTGGAATTCGAATGACTTGGGCGGGGCACGTTGTTGTTCATTGCTGTTTGAGTCGATGCCCATAAGTCGCCCCGGCGCCAGGTGCAAACTCAGGAAGATCATCAGGAAGTTCATATGGCAAACGTTGTTGTGGTGGGTTCCCAGTGGGGAGACGAAGGCAAGGGCAAGATAGTCGACTGGCTCAGTGAGCGCGCTGATATCGTCGTGCGGTTCCAGGGCGGGCACAATGCCGGCCATACACTCGTTATTGATGGCAAGACCTACAAACTATCCCTGCTTCCTTCCGGTGTGGTTCGCGACGGAAAAATGGCCATTATCGGAAATGGCGTTGTTATTGATCCCTGGGCACTGGCGTCGGAAATCGGGACGCTTGCTGAACTGGGTGTTGAAATTACGGCTGACAACCTGCGCATCGCCGAAAATGCCACACTCATTCTTCC
>JBPCWG010000270.1:0-8277 GCA_051009705.1 Methyloligellaceae bacterium
CCGTGTTGCCGGTACCGGCAGGGATGACCTGACAGCCCAGTGAACGCAACGCTGAATCCAGAATCCAGCCTCCTGGAGTCAGGTGATAGGAAAATGTATTGTGTACGACATCGCCGGTTCGGAAACCCGCTGCAAATAGCGCCCGCGTCGCGCGCCAGAAATCCCGGCCCGCCCCCTGGGGTTCAAAAATTGGCCCCGGACTTTCAAACAGCCGTGCAATATCGCCGGCTTCGGGTGAGGCAAACCCCCCAAGCGGTGGCTGATGTTTCTGTTTCTCCGAGAGTTCCGATTTTCTCAAAACCGGCAGCGTTGCCAGGGTTTCCCAGGTTGTAATTTCCTCCGGTCTGATATGTTTTAATTGTTCAGCCCAGCCGGGAAGATTCTTCGCCCGCCGGATCAGACCCGGCAGCAGTGTGAATTGCGAATTCGTTCGGACTTCCGGTTCACGAATTTCCAGATTGTCAAAATATTGGGTCATGGTTCTATTGGGTTGTGGTTCAGTGACTAATTGAGTTGGCTTCGCTTCAACTCCGAATTCAGTTTCTGTGCAATATCTTCCTGGCGCTTTTCCGCCAGGTGATCCTTATGCGAGCCAGCGTTTGCGCCGCTTGTAATGCTTGACATCTCGGAAAGATTTCCGGTTTTCGCCGGATACACCGAGATAGAACTCCTTGACGTCTTCGTTTTCCCTCAGATCTGCGGCATCCCCATCGAGAACAACGCGACCGTTTTCCAAGATATAACCATATTGCGCATATTTGAGCGCCATATTCGTATTTTGCTCCGCCAGCAACAAACTGACGCCCTGTTCCTTGTTGAGGCGGCTCGCGATCTCAAAAATTTCCTCCACAAGCTGCGGCGCCAGTCCCATGGACGGCTCATCCAGGAGCATCATTTTCGGCTTTGACATGAGGGCGCGGCCGATGGCACACATCTGCTGCTCTCCACCGGAAATATAACCGGCAAGGGAGGATTTTCTCTCAGCCAGCCGTGGAAAATAATTGTAAACCAGTTCGAGGTCCGATTTGATTCCGGCACGATCCGCACCCCTGGTATAAGCCCCTGTCAGCAGGTTTTCCTCAACTGTCAGGTGCTCGAAACAATGGCGACCTTCCATTATCTGGATACAGCCGCGTTTAACCAGAATGTTGGGCGTTTGCGAGTGCACTTCCCGGCCATCGAAAAGTATAGATCCCTTGGTCACTTCGCCCCGTTCGGCACTAAGCAGGTTGGAGATGGCTTTAAGGGTCGTTGTTTTACCGGCGCCGTTCGCCCCGAGCAGCGCCACGACGCCACCTTTGGGAACTTCCAGGGAAACTCCTTTCAGCACCAATATGACGTGATCGTAAATCACCTCAATATTGTTGACCGATAAAATCGGTGGCGACCCATCGGCCGCCACTTCTGTTTTCTGTTCTAAAACCTGGTCCATAAAGGTCCTCTGGTTTTCGCTTTCCCGTCAGCAGGAACGCGGGGTGATGTTGTTTTCTTTCGCGTACTTCTCGGCATCTTCCATAATCAGCGGATTGAGAACGTCGCGATCAGGTTCGTAGAACTTCGAAACGATCTTCCAATTCGCCCCATCCCATTGCTGAATGGCAACGGTTCCAGGGCCTTCATGGTTGGCACAGCTTATCTTGATCGGTATCGTAAATCCTTCAAGACCCAGCTCTTTCAGCCGCGCTTCCCCAACATCGAGTGCTTCATACCCGTCACGGAGTTGTACAGGCGTAATTTCCTTGGTGTTGTGAATTTTCATAGCATTGCGGATCGCTTCGGACGCCCACATGGCGGCAACCAGACCACGATTGTAGAGCACTTCACCAACACGATCCTTGAAAGCCGGATCGACAGCTTTGCCCTTACCATAGACGTGCTCGAGTATATCCTTGTGCAGCGGGAAGTTGGCTCCCGGTGCGTGAAATGCGCCGGAAAGGTAACCCTTTGCACCGGCTGCGGCCGGTTTCACATCATTCTCGGAACCTGACCACCAGACGCCGATAAAGTGATCCATGGGAAAGCGGATGGAAGCGGCTTCCTTGATAGCAACCTGGTTCATCACACCCCAGCCCCACATCAGGATCCAGTCCGGTTTATCGCGCCGGATCTGCAGCCATGTGGATTTCTGTTCCTGACCCGGATGATCCACCGGCAGGGCTTTAAAGGAAAAACCGTGTTTTGCCGCCAGTGCTTCCAGTGTGCGGATCGGTTCCTTGCCATAAGCCGAGTTATGGTAGACGAGGGTGACTTTCTGACCTTTCAGCTTGTCCATGCCTCCGAGGCGATCCTCACCGATATATTTGATCATGCCCGAGGCCTGGCTCCAGTAGGTGGCCGGAAAATTGAAGACCCATTTAAAAACTTTGCCGTTGGCCGCCGATGTCCGCCCGTATCCCATGGAATGGATAGGTATCTGGTCCACTGAAGCTTTGGGAATGAGCTGGTAGGTGATACCTGTCGACAAGGGTTGGTACATCAAGGCACCGGTGTCGGTCCCCTTGGTTTTTTCATAGCATTCAACACCCTTCTTGGTGTTGTAGCCGGTTTCACAGGGAACCATTTTTATTTTTACACCATTGATACCGCCATCCCGCTCATTGAGAAGCGTGAAATAATCGGTCCAGCCATTTGCAACGGGAATTCCGTTAGGCGCATAGGGGCCTGTGCGATAATCCATTGAAGGGATAACGAGTTCGTATGCCGACACGGTTCCCACAGCTATACAGGTCGCGAGCGCAGCACCTCCCACGGTCTTCAACAATTTCTTCAAATGCATATTCTATTCTCCTTTTCTTTCTCTCCCTATCTCCTTCTGGAATGCTCAGAATGTTAGTACCCAGAAGAATTTATGGCCATATATCCCGGTCTGATTAATGCGGGAATGGCCACAATCTCAGTTTTTCCTTTGCGATTTGCCACAGGCGCGCCAGCCCGTGAGGTTCGACGATAAGAAAAAATATGATCAGCGATCCCAGCAGTACAAATTTGACGTGCTCAGCGAAATTTGTCGAAAAATGAAAGCCGTCTACCAATACGGCCTCAAGCCCGATAGGCAGGGTTACGATAAATGCGGCACCGAGGAATGAGCCGAATATAGTTCCCAGGCCACCGATAATTATCATGAACAGAATATCGAACGATTGCTGGATCCCGAAGGTTTCACCGGATTCCGCAGCCCCGAGATAGATGGCAAACATCATGGCTCCGGCAACGCCGATATAGAAAGATGAAATGCCGAACGCTGTTAGTTTGGTCAGCAGTGGCCTTATGCCAATCAGTTCGGCAGCGATATCCATATCCCGGATTGCCATCCAGGCGCGGCCAATGCGTCCACGGGTCAGGTTTTTGGCAAGAAAGGCCATGACGACGACGATGGTCAGAGTTACCAAATATTTGACCTCAACGGGGGCTGCCGGTCCGGTCAGCTGATAACCGAACATATACCTCGGCGGCACGCTGATTTGGCCAGAAGCATTATAGTTGAAAAACCAGGGAACCCGGTAAAACAGCCAGATGATGAAGAACTGGGCAGCCAGTGTCGCAACCGCCAGATAGAAACCCTTGATCCGCAGGCTTGGAATGCCAAACAGAATACCAACGACGGCGGCAACAAGGCCCGAGGCCATAAACACGATGATCATGTTGAGGTCTGGAAATGCGGTCATAAGCTTGTACGAGGCGTAGGCGCCAACAGCAAGAAAGGCACCGGTCCCCAGCGAAAGCTGACCGCAATAGCCGGTCAGAATGTTGAGACCGATAGCCGCCAGGGCGTAAACAAGAAATGGCAGCAGAACGGCCTTGGTCCAGAAGTCCGTAAGGAGAAACGGCACAACGAGAAAGGCAAAGGCGATCACCGCCCACACAAACCACCTGTCCTGAGGAATGGGAAAGATCGCCTGATCGTCCTGATAGGTGGTTTTAAACTCACCTGTTTCTCGATAGAACACTTACCTTCTGCCTTTTCTCTCTTTTGCGTCTTTTTAGTCTTACAATCATCTTTGTCGTTATTTTTGCGTTCTTTTTGCTTTTACACGCCCGTTCAGTCCTGGTGACTGATGCAGGACAGAGGCCCTCAGACCCGTTCAATTATTTTTTCTCCAAATAATCCCTGGGGCCTGAACAGCAGGAATACGAGGGCCAGCATGTAGGCGAACCAGTTCTCGATTGCCCCACCTACCAGAGAACCGATATAGATTTCTGCGAGCTTCTCGCCGACACCGATGATCAGACCGCCGACAATAGCGCCGGGGATCGATGTAAAGCCGCCGAGAATGAGAACCGGCAGGGCCTTTAGAGCAATCAGGGAAAGCGAGAACTGTATTCCCGATTTGGCCCCCCACATAATGCCGGCGACCAGGGCCACGATGCCTGCCACGGACCAGACGATAATCCAGATCGTACGCAGGGAAATGCCGACCGAAAGCGCTGCCTGGTGATCGTCGGCCACAGCCCGGAGGGCCCGGCCGATGCGTGTGCTTTGAAAAAAGATGGCCAGGGTCGTCACCAGAATGGCCGCGGTCACCGCCGCCACAATTTCGATCTTCTCCACATATAGCCCGAACGAGTCGAGGAGAAAGTCGCTCGCCCCCTGTGGCAGTCCGAGATCGAAGACTTTGACATCGGATCCCCACATGATGTCGCCGAACCCTTCGAGGATGTAAGCCAGTCCCAGGGTCGCCATAAACAATATGATCTGTTCCTGGTTGACCAGGTAGCGCAGCACCAGCCTTTCTATGAGGAAAGCCAGTCCGATCATGATCATAATCGTCACTGCGATCGCCGCCCACGGAGGCAGGGCAAATCGGGGATCGTCATAATGGGCGAAGGGAATCGTACCTTGCAGGAGCCCGACGAGAGTCAGGCCGGCAAAGAGCGCCATTACCCCCTGCGCAAAATTGAACACGCCGGATGCTTTAAAAATGAGGACAAATCCGAGAGCGACAAGGGAATACATGACCCCGGCCATCAGTCCTGAAATTGTCACTTCGATAAAGAAAAGCATCGCGTCAATCCGTGTTCAGCCGGCTTTGGTTTTCCCAAAAATTCACCGTTCCAATATTCCCAATCCCCAAAGCCGCAGATCTAATCATGGGCGACCCCCAGATAGGCGTTGATGACATCCTGGTTTTTTTGCACCTCTTCCGGGGTGCCGTCGGCAATCAGATCGCCATGATCAAGGACGACGATCCGATCCGACAAATCCATCACCACCCCCATATCGTGCTCGATGAGGGCAATGGTCGTGCCGATCTGATCATTGACGTCAATAATAAAGCGCGACATGTCTTCTTTTTCTTCGAGGTTCATGCCGGCCATGGGTTCATCGAGCAGCAGAAGTTCCGGCTCCATGGCCAGGGCCCTTCCGAGTTCAACTCGCTTTTGCAATCCATAAGGCAGTCTACCTACCGGGATTTTCCGGATGTGCTGAATTTCGAGGAATTCAATGATATCTTCCACCCGGCGGCGGTGGCGCAGCTCCTCCTGTTTCGCCGGGCCGAGATACAGCGCCTGCCAGAAAATGCCCGCTTTCATTTTCAGGGTGCGTCCGGTCATGATGTTGTCCAGTGTGGTCATGCCCTTGAACAGCGCCACGTTCTGGAACGTGCGCGCGATTCCCTGGGTGGCGGCGATGTGAGGACGCATGCGCTTGCGGGACCGGCCCTTGTAAGTGATCGTTCCTTCCTGGGGATGATAGAAACCGTTGATGACATTGAGCATCGAAGTTTTGCCCGCCCCATTTGGGCCGATGATCGCTCGCACTTCGCCTTTGCGGATATCGAAGCTGACATCGCGGATGGCGCGCACGCCACCAAAAGACAGGGAGACGTTCTTGACCTCGAGGACCACCTCGTCGGTTATCTTGCGACCCGACGAAGTCTCCGTCTTTTCACTATCGTTACCCTGTTGAGTCGGGCTCGATTGCATTTTATCTTTTACCTCGAGTTCCGTCATCAACCTTACTCGGCCGCCTGTTTCAATTCGAGGGGGGCATGTACGTTCATGTCAACGACGCGGATATTTCCCTCGATCGAACCCTTGCGCCCGTCTTCAAACGTCACTTCCGTGACAATATGACAGCTGTCGGATCCGTCATAGAGAGCTTCAACCAGGGGTTCATAGCGCTCGCCGATGAAACCGCGACGCACCTTCTGGGTACGTGTCAGTTCACCGTCATCGGCATCAAGTTCCTTGTGCAGAATCAGGAAGCGCTGAATCTGGGTGCCCGCCAGCTCTGCTTCCCGGGCAAGGCTTTGGTTCACCTCATCGACATTCTTCAAAATCATGTCGTAGACCAGGGGATTGGCAGCCAGTTCCTGATAACTCCCGTACGACACGTTGTTGCGTTCTGCCCAGTTGCCGACGGCGACGAGATCGATATTGATCATCGCGGCACAGAAATCACGGTCATCCCCGAATGCGACGGCCTCCTTGATGTTCGGAAAAAACTTGAGCTTGTTCTCGATATATTTCGGTGGGAACAAGGTACCGTTATTCAATTTACCGACATCTTTCGCCCTGTCGATAATTTTCAGATGGCCTTGGTCATCGAAGAACCCGGCATCTCCGGTTTTTACGAATCCGTCCTCGGTTATTGTTTCCGCAGTTTTTTCCGGTTCATTGAGATAGCTGACGAACATGCCCGGCGACTTGAACAGCACTTCGCCGTTGTCCGCGAGACGAATCTCCACATTCGGTGCCGGTGGTCCGACCGTATCGGCGCGAATTTCCCCGTCCGGCTGGCAAGTAATGTAAAGGAAAGCCTCGGTCTGTCCGTACAACTGCTTCAGATTGAGGCCAAGGGAACGATAAAATGAAAAGAGGTCAGGTCCAATCGCTTCGCCGGCGGTATAGGCAACGCGAATGTTGGACATTCCCAGCCGGTTTTTCAGAGGTCCATAGATCAATATGCCTCCGAGAGAATAGAGCAGTCGGCCGGTAAAAGGTACATTCTTTCCATCAAGAATGGGTTCGCCGTATTTTTTCGCCACATCCATAAATTTGTGAAACAGCCATTTTTTGAATCTGCTGGCGTCTTCCATTCGGATCATGACCTGGGTCAGGATGGATTCGAACACCCGTGGCGGTGCAAAATAAAAGGTCGGTCCGATTTCTCTAAGGTTTTCCTGGGTTGTTTCCGGGCTTTCCGGACAGGCCGTGCAAAATCCGGCGACCATGCCCTGGGCATAGTTGAGATAATGATCTCCCACCCATGCCAGCGGCAGGTAGGCGAGGGCGACATCATTTTCGGTGAGTCTGTCGAACGCGACCGTGTCCCGGGCCGCCTCGATGCATCCCCGCGCCGAAAGTACAACGCCTTTCGATTGTCCCGTCGTTCCCGACGTATAGAGCAGGATACTCCTGTCGTCGCCATGCCCATCGGTGACAGATTGCAGCCATTGTTTTTCCTTGTCCGGGCTGTCAGCGACAGCCTGGCGTCCAATTTCCTTTACCTGCTCGAAACTCAAGAGCTCGCCATATTCCGGATTATCCCGAAGCCCGCGAGGATCATCATAGATTATTTTCTCGATTTTAGGTGTCCGGTCTCGGATCTGGAGGATCTTGTCGACCTGCTCCTGGTCTTCAACAACCACGAATTTGACGCCGGCATGATCAAGCACAAAGGCCAGTTCGTCGGCAACGGAATCCTGGTAAGCGGGAACGGGCAAAGCACGCAGGCACTGGGCGGCGGTGAAGGTCCAGTAAAGTCTCGGTCGATTGTCGCCGATAACCCCGACGGCATCTCCCGGACCGAGCCCCAGTTCACTCAGTCCGATGGAAAACAACCGGACCTCGTCATAAACATCTTTCCAGCTCCAGCTCTGCCAGATGCCCAAATCTTTTTCCCGTATGGCCGGACGATCACCAAATTTCCGGGCATTGCGCAACAGATATTTGGGAAACGTATCCAGGGGTTCCGGGCCGGTCCCGATCGCAATTGTTTTGTCGCGCACTTCGCTCACTGAGCCTGATCCTAATAAGTATCGCAATCTTGCGGGTCTAAGTCTTAATGCATCAATGTTCGCAAAAAGTGATGCATCCCTAATGAATCCACAAGTCACGTTGGTCCGGATGTCTCGCCGGTCCAATTGGAGACTGGGTCACATCCGATCCGGACCTTGTTCTCCTTATCGACCCTGTTACAGCGGGACGGCTAAAGGGAACGGTACACATGTTCCTTTGAAAGGTTCGATTGGGCTGAGTTCATCCAGCGTCTCCCAGTTTTATTATTCTAATTATAAAACAGTTCAAATATTCTCAAATGGTACTATGAACCAC
>JBPCWG010000271.1:0-3724 GCA_051009705.1 Methyloligellaceae bacterium
ACTTGTCGGTCTTTTGACAGAGCTGATTCAAAAGTTCGCTTACCATAAGTTTGCCGAAGGGCGGCATCTAACCTGGTATCAATGCGATCACGTGCTCGATCAAGATTTGCCTGAACAGTCTCCCTGAATTTTTGCGGGTTGACGATCCGCAGCATAATGATTGCATCGACGAGATAACGCCGACCGTCGATAACTTGGACACTTTTGTCTTTGCCCTCGAGAAACAACAACCGATCTTCGACATAAATCAATTCTTCAATAGCAGGCCATTTAAAGTACAATCCGGGTTCGTCGATAATTCGTTGAATTTGTCCGAATTGTACGACGAGAGCTTTCTGTCGTTCATCGACGGTAAAAATAGACAAATAACCGACAGCGGAGACAAAGAGAATCAAAATTAGCGATTGAGTACGAATCAGATTAGACATTGTTCAATCTCTCAGTTTTGTCGTCAAACTATTGAAATATACATATTTCGAAAATCAATATTCCTAGTCGCGTTTCAAATGATGTCGGGAACCCTGCCAAGGGCTCTCTGGTTTCGGAATACTTTCAATGCCGTTTAACAATTCTTCCTCAGTCAAACGATCAATCTCCATATCTTGTTCAATGTCATCTGGTCCGAGGAGTAAACCTGAGTCTACTCCGACCAGTGGCACTTCTTCAGGTTCAGATTCATCAACTTCAACATATAGCTGGAGAGACTGAATTAGTTCTTCTTTTAAGTCTTCAGCAGCTATGGTCTCTGCTGCAATTTCTCGCAGAGCAACAATTGCATTTTTGTCATTGTCACGATCAACCGTAATCGGAGTTTGTGATGCAATTTGTCGACAACGATGTGTTGCCAATAAAACCAGTTCAAACGGATTTTCGACTTTATTGATGCAATCTTCGACTGTAACTCGTGCCATGTAATTGTTCCTTTCATCATTGGAACATTTGCAACGTCCTTCTACTTAAGTAATCTATGGCCATCTGCTGCTATGTCCGAAGCGAGACAGGTGGCACCATTTATGGAAATAGTGATACCTATCTCGCAATGATCGACTAGCGACTGTGATGAAACCAGTCGACCGATAGATTTTCGAAGGAACTGAACAGAATTCAGCGTTCGTTCGAACGAAAAGCCAAAGAAAACGAGGCTGCAGAGATGGCAAATAGTCGCCTCGTCAAAGAAAAATCTTTGAACTACGAACAACGTAACACGCTATCAACACAAAAGGGGAATAAAGATCGGGTATCCAATATATATCACCGGATCTGTTCTTAAAAGCGGTAGAACGATAAAACTACATTAGCAGAAATCATCGGTATCAATTTAATAAGAAAACATCTATACAGAATATAACTCTGAGATTTGTGAAATATCTACGACTTGAAAAACAGACTAAGACTTTCCCAAAAATCCGAGAATTGAACCGCCCTAGCGGGCAATGCAATTTGTGCGGGAAAGGAACTTTCGCATGAGCCAAACAGGCACAGTTAAATTTTTCAATATGGCAAAAGGCTTTGGATTTGTTCAGCCAGACGATGGCGGCAAGGATTTGTTTGTTCATATTAGTGCTGTTCAAAATTCAGGTTTGAGCGGATTAAATGAAGGCGACAAAGTCAGCTTCGAATCCGAAGATGATCCGAAGGGACGAGGAAAACAAGTCGCCAGCATTCAAATGGCTGAATAACTAAGTCTTTAATCAAATTTAGATTTGAACTGGGGCCATCTCAATTGATGGCCTTATTTTGTTTTTAGCCTGATGATAGATCGTCTGGGTACCTGAAAAAACAACAAACAATTCTATCTAGAAACGTGTGTCCGCTTATGGCACAAAGCGGTCGGATTGAGGCTTCTCATGTGATGTCCGTTATTGGGGCCTTTGCGGATTATTTTTTCGACCCGACGAAAAGGTCTTGAAATGACCCAAGGTGGACATCGGAACACTATAAATCTAGCTGTTTGGGGACAAATACTTCAATGCCGTCAGTACATTAATCTTTGTGATGGTCTTCAACTCGCTAATTTCCGCAAATTCGTTGGGACCGCCGAGATTGTTAGGTGACAATCCACATACGACTGTTGGGATTCCGGCAGCGCGATAAAGCCTCGCATCCGATGCACCAACACGCATATTTACCCTGGGCTCCCTGTCCAGAAGAGCCGAACAGGCATCGAGTGTCGCGGCGACGATCGGATCGTCTGGCGAGGTCCATGAGGGTTCGTATTCTCTTGTTATTTTGAATTCTATATCGTCGATGGGATCGAGAATTCGATGGATCTCATCTTTGATATCTGAAACCGATACTCCCATTGGCAGTCGAATGTCGGCATTGACTTCCGCCCAATCCGGCACCAGATTTGCTGTTTCGCCTCCCTGAATGCGTCCGAAATTCACTGTTAGTTCCTGAAGCACTTTTGCTTCCCCCGATCCTCCAAGTGGTTCGGATGTAGATTGTGCGCTTTGAATTGTTCTTGTGACTTCATCGGGAGCGTTGATTGGATATGAAGATAATTTTGCCAATGAATCCATGGCACGCCTGAGAAGATCTATTGCATTTTTCCCACGATGAACATGGGCGCCATGGGCTGGCCGACCTTTCGAGAAAATGTCAATCCAGATCATCCCTTTCTCACCTATTCTCGGCACTAATGGAGACCCGACATCCGCAATTAAAACGGCATCGCCGACAGCATCTTCAACATTGTCAATGAGGTATTTCGAGCCCTTTATTCCCATTGTTTCTTCGTCGCCGGCAAGTACAAGACAAATCTCTCCCGACCAACAATCGCGCATTTGGGCGAGCGTGTTAAACGCGTAAATCTGGCAGGCAACGCCGCCTTTCATATCGGCAGCGCCGCGGCCATAAATCCGATCACCTTCGATGGTCCCTGAAAATGGATCCAAGTGCCAGGCGTTACGATCGCCGGCTGAATATGTATCTAAATGACCGTTCAAAATAAGACGCTTTCCAGGTTTGCCTGAACAGACTTTTGCAACCAGATTTTCAATTGGAGGCTGGTTCACATAAACATCTGTTGCAATATCCTGTTGATCGTCCAAAAGCTCTATTATTTTTTTGACAGTCAAACAGGTATCGCTCACCGGTGACTCGCTGGGAAGGCGTACCAGTGTTTGTGTAATTGCTGCCAATTCGTCTCCGGCTGCATCAATGCGGTCGACAAGTTCTTTTCCGAGAACTGTAGTCGATCTCGCATTGTGAATATTGGACAGACTCATTTAATTTCTACCTACACTGCGTCACTGATTTTAAGTTGATGTTTTCTGAACTTAGCCTTTTGCAACAAATAGACGATCAACAAGATTGCAAATCCGAAGGGATAAACCCATTCCTTGGCAGGACGATCAAGTTGTTCGATATCGATTGCGGTAATATAATCCCCGAACGTTATACCTGCGGATTCTGCAGGTCCGTTAAACTTCGTGTTGCTGACGTTAAGCCTTCCGTCATTCTCCAGCTCAAATGACACTCCAAATCGCTGAGAAAAATTTTCGGAATCAGAGATTTTCGATTTGTCTTTGGGTATTACAAACAGCTTAAACCTGTCGCCATACTCTGTTTCCCGAGTCACATGCAAACGAACAGCCCTGTCTGCAGGTAGACGAGAATTTGAACCGGAGACAATTTCTTGTAGGGATAATTCGGAATATTCCGGGAAAATTCTGTTCATCAGGGCGTCGGGGCGGAACAATCCGATGACCACGACGGCTAA
>JBPCWG010000272.1:0-3514 GCA_051009705.1 Methyloligellaceae bacterium
AGGGGCTGTTAAATGAGGACGGTAGCAGAAGAACCCGTGGTTGGGCCATGTCTGCTTCCGGATTGGCCGCAGTATGGGCAGAAGAAAATACCCGTGAAGCCATCCTGCAAGCCATGAAGCGTAAGGAGGTGTACGCAACTACTGGTCCGCGCATTGCCGTACAGTTTTTCGGCGGCAATGGATTCGTCACTGAAGATCTGGCCTCAGCAGATCTATACGGTCACGCGACAGCTCGCGGTGTCGCCATGGGCGGCACTTTGCCGGCCGTACTGGATGGCGCGCCCAGCTTCATTGCCTACGCGGCGAAGGACCCGGTCGGTGCTAACCTGGATCGCCTGCAGGTAGTGAAGGGCTGGGTAGATGAGCAGGGGCAAACTCATGAGCGCGTGCACAATATTGCCTGGTCGGATGACCGCCAGTTGAGTCCCGATGGCAAGCTGCCTGCCGTGGAAAATACTGTTGATCTGCGCAGTGGCGAGGTGGACAACCGGGTGGGTGCAGAGACCTTATCAACGGTGTGGACAGATCCTGACTTCGACGCAGGCCAGTCGGCATTTTACTATTTGCGGGTGTTACAAATTCCAACGGCGCGCCACTCCCTTTTGGACGCTATTGCGATGGGTTTGGATTCCGCCGAGGGGTTTCCCGATACAATCCAGGAGAGGGCTTATACCTCTTCGATCTGGTATAAGCCATAGGCCGATCGCGTCCCTATTTCGCTGCATCTTTGATTGGCGGTGGACGCGATTCCGAGGCCTTGCCAATGCTGCGCTCAATCAAACATGGTCATTATCGACAGGTGACTAGTCAACGCAATCCGGTAGAAGTGGTCAGGGCAAATCAGCAGGCCGTTCAATCGTTTGCAGCGCCCACAAAAGGCTCATGACCTGATCATCAGCCCTCAGTTCAACGTGATGAGTTCCCAGGACAGCTTCCAGAACCCGACCAGCAGGATCAGCGCACTGCGGCGGACGGACTTTGTCTGCTTGCGGGCGGTGGGCCAGGATCGTAGATCCCATTGAATCTCTGAATGTGGATATTAAAAGGGATTATTCTCGCAAATGTATGTGTCTCTAGATTGGTGCTCCATGGAGTAAGAATTAGTCAATCGAGTCAATCAGTTGCGAGCACTTGCCGTATTTTTTCATCGCAAAATACAAGATTAGCCTAGAGAAATTCCAACAAAAATCCTTAAAAAACAGTGAGATAGAGGATTTTTGCTCCTTGCGCCCCGTATTAATCTGGCGTAGATTGTCCGGAAATGTCGCGAGTTTAACTTATATTCGCGATCGTCATCGGGGTGTGAATTTGCCGGTCTTAGCGGGGTAGAAGCGATGGATGTCGTGCTGCCAATAGGTAGGGTACAGGTTATTCGGGACAAGTATGGCGAATTACTCAGCATTGAAGAGATCGCCGACCTGTACAAGTTTCCATCTGTTGAAGCAGTCAAGAAAGCTCATTCTCGCGGCAAGTTAGCCGTGTCTCTGTATAAAGTACCGGGGAGGCCGGGGCTGTTCGCCAAGGCGGATGAGGTAGCAAGATCTATAGACGAATTGGTGCCTTGTCCGGCAGGAGGGGATATGTAAAACAAAAAAACCGAAACCATAATGGCTTCGGCCTTCTTGGAAGAAGTATAAACTTCGGTCTGGTAAATCGAACATACCTCCTCTGGGTCGCCTAATTCCCATGTATGGAGGCCGTTTCGCCTTTCCATGTTGAGGGTCGTAGGATCTGAATCCAATACCTCTCGTGTAGCCAGGCTCTGTTGGAAGTATCAGATTCCACCGGCATCGTTTTTTAATCACTTTCTTAGTAACAGGCGCCCGGTTAATAGGTCATTTTTTGATTTTGAAATTGCTGCGCACCTAAACTCGTACACGGATAAGACGATATTTCATGAAGGAAGGTTGAATGAAGTTCTGCTACAGGATCCGTTAGAGCATCATTCCTACAGCTATCTTTCTAGTATTCTCGATTCAGGAGCGAGAGGTTTTCTTGCAGGGCGCAAACGCTGGTGTTCCGAATGTTATAGAGCAAGGCGAGTCCCTGATCCTGATGTCCGAGAAAATGGGATTTTCGACGATCTGTATTGGAGTGTGTCCCCGATACAGATTTGCATGCTGCATGGATGTCAGCTAAGCGATAGATGCCCCCACTGCTTTGTGAAACAGCCATACATTTCTACATCAGTGGAACCAGGCTACTGTCATAACTGTAGGAAGTTTTTGGGCAGTTCCAACACAAAATCCATCGAATTAGATGAACTCCAAGCGCAAATACGACAGTTTCAATTTTTCTATCTAGTTACTTTCGATAAATTGCGTCCAGATCCGTCAATGTTGCGACGTAATTTGGAAGCTTTGAAAGCGTGTCACCCGATGGGAGAGTCTGGGTCTCTCGCTTTGCTAATGGGGGTTTCTGAAGACGTTGTCAGAAATTGGATGAATGGGAAGAGAAAGCCAAAACTAGCCACATTGTTCCAGCTTCAGTCGGCTCTAGGTCTCGCCGGGATTCACCAGCTTTTTTATCCCGAGACCGTGTTTCTTAGGCGAGTTCTTGTTCAGAGGAATTATGGACTTCGTTTTGATGCTCGGCCCGAACACAAGAGCTTGGAGCTCGAGTCCCAGATAGGTGATTTTATCCACACAATGCTGGTTGGCATCAATCAGACAATGAGCCGCAAAGAGTTAGCGAATAAATTCGGCGTCACTATGGGTTATCTGCAATACCGGTTTGGCTCACAATTGAGGCAGCTGTCCAGACAGCATTTGGAGCGATTAGCTGAAGAAAAAACGAAGCGTGATTCTGATGCCCGCGTGTTAATCGATCGCGCCGTTTCTCAAGTGATATCTAGAAACAAATCGACAACCATAGAGAATGTAATGGCAGATGTCCCAAGGGGTCGGAGAGAATTGGTAGAGGCATTAAGTGAAACAGAGATGAATTTGCTGATCTTGAAGGCGAGGCAGAGGCGAAATCACATTCAAGATACACCAGATCTAAACCTGTCCGAGGATGACGATTTCTAGTGGACACTTCTAAAATCAATAATTTGAATTAGTCCGAAGGAAGTTGTCCGTTATTCATAACTGATTGATCTATAAGGGATTGGCCTGGCCGGCTCCGGGAGAAGTTGTCAATATCTGACAGTTTCTCCCGGAGTGGTCAAGCACACTTGGCCTCAAAAAGAAAAGGGCCACCCAATGGGTGACCCTCTTCTGTGTTGGTGGAGGCGGCCGGTTTCGAACCGGCGTCCGCCAGACCTCTGCCTTCGGCTCTACATGCTTAGATTCCGTTTATTGAGTTAACCGCACACAGCCCAACGGGCAGGACGTGATTGGCGAGTTCTGTAAAAGTTTAGCGACGCCGTCCAGAACATACATTGTCGCGAGCCAGTTCTGTATGACAGTCAATAATGCGGGGCTGGCACCTTGTCATTGACCGCTAGAGCCGAAGCTACTAGATGGTGTCTAGTGACTGCTTACGCAGCCAGTTGAGCACCGTAGTTGTCGTC
>JBPCWG010000273.1:0-4814 GCA_051009705.1 Methyloligellaceae bacterium
ACATGGTCCCCCGGGCCCCTGTCATGGTGGCGTCGGGACGCTTTGTCATTACTCCCATGGAAGGGCGCATTCGGCTTGCCGGTGTGGTTGAATTTGGCGGCCTCGATGCGCCGCCGTCGAAAGCGCCTATCCGCCTGTTGCAAAAAAATATACAGGCAGCGATACCTGGATTAAAATGGAAAGAGACAAAGGAATGGATGGGCCATCGACCGGCGCCGAGCGACTCCATTCCGATCATTGGAGAGGCCCCGAATGTCAAAGGGGCCTGGTTGGGTTTCGGACACCATCACATCGGATTGACGGGTGGACCGAAGACAGGGCGTTTGCTCTCGCAGTTAATTGGAGGTCAGACGCCAAATATAGATGTTGCACCTTATAGCCCATCTAGGTTTAACTAGGGGGGAGCAATTTGTTCGAACTACAATTCTGGAGGAAAAAAATGAAAAAACTCACTGGTCTTTTGGCCGCAAGTGCATTGGTCACTGCTGGAATGACCACCGCGCTCGCCGATAAATGGGATATGCCAATGGCCTATTCCGCAACGAACTTCCATTCCGCAACGGGTGCTGAATTTGCAAAATGCATCACCCTCGGCACGGGTAAGAAAATTGAAGTCGTCACCCACCCATCTGGCTCCCTGTTTAAAGGCGCCGATATCAAACGCGCCGTTCAAACCGGACAGGCTCCCATTGGGGAGCGCCTGTTGTCAGGCCACCAGAATGAAAATGCAATATTCGGTGTCGATTCCATCCCGTTCCTGGCAACTTCTTTTGAAGATGCCGCGAAGCTCTGGAAAGCCGCAAAACCGACCATGAGTAAAATTCTGGATAAACAGAATCTTGTTCTCCTATATTCGGTACCGTGGCCGCCACAGGGGCTTTACTTCAAGAAGGAAGTCAATTCGGTTGCCGATATGAAAGGGATCAAATTCCGTTCATACAATAATGCGACGGCCAGATTGGCGGAGCTAACCGGTATGCTGCCGGTAACCATTGAGGCCGCGGAAATTTCTCAGGCCTTTGCCACCGGCGTTGCGGAATCCATGGTTTCTTCCGGCTCAACCGGATATGACCGAAAAGTCTGGGAAAGCCTGACACACTTCTATGAAGTGGATGCCTGGTTGCCCCGCAATTATATCATGGTCAATAAGAAGGTCTGGGGAGGTCTCAGCGAAGCCCATAAAAATGTTGTCCAGGGCTGTGCGTCTCTCGCCGAATATGCCGGAAACTGGCGTTCTGTTGAATATACGAAATTTACTCTCAACGGTCTGGCCGCCAATGGCATGAAAGTCGGACCCGCCAATGACAAGCTGACCGGGGAACTGAAAGAAATCGGCAAGACCATGACAGCTGAATGGTTGAAAGCCGCAGGCGCTGATGGAAAAGCTATCATTGATGCATTCAACGCCATGAAATAAATACGTTGACAATCAGGGAGGCGAACTTCGCCTCCCGCTACTACTGATTAGGATTCCAGGATTATGAGCGTCGATTTATAGATTCGAATAATCCGGCGTTCAGAGATTTCTCAAGGGGGGGAAGTCCATGTCTTCGTCTTTCGGAACAGTTAGAACTTTCCTGGACCGGTTGTATACCGCCGGTGGTGTTCTGGCAGCTTTGTTTTTGATCGCCATTCTGGTGCTGATATTAGTGCAGATGTTGGCCCGCTGGACCGGTGAAGTTTTCCCGGGTGCACCGGACTATGCAGGTTACAGCATGGCCGCAGCATCATTCTTTGCCTTTGCCCATGCCTTGAACAGAGGCGCTCACATACGCGTGAGTATTCTGTTGAATGCACTGGGTAAAGGCGCCCGGCGTGTCGTCGAGATATGGTGTTTCTTAATAGGCACCGGCCTCGCCTGGTATTTCGTCTGGTTTGCGGTCAAAACCACTTACTGGTCATACACTTTCAATGATATCAGCCAGGGCCAGGACGCAACGCCGATTTGGATCCCGCAATTGGGCATGGTGCTGGGGTCCATTCTCTTCGCGATCGCCCTGCTGGATCATTTGGTTCATCTTGTATTATTTGGGGAGCATCGGATCGAGGTGGAGAAAGTTCGAGACGCGAGCGAGGGGCACGTCTGATGGAAGAAATTCAACTCATTGGTATTTTTCTCTTTATCCTGTTCCTGCTTTTAGGCACAGGGGTATGGATTGGTCTGGCCCTGCTTGGTGTCGCATTTATCGGCGTTGAGATGTTTACCGCCCGGCCTGCCGGTGATGCCATGATCACAACCATCTGGTCGGCCTCTTCATCCTGGACTTTGACAGCCCTTCCCCTGTTTATATGGATGGGTGAAATTCTTTACCGGACACGATTGTCCGAAGACATGTTCCGGGGGCTTTCCCCGTGGATGGCGCGGCTGCCTGGAGGGCTTGTGCATACGAATATTGTCGGCTGCACCATCTTCGCGGCCGTATCGGGATCTTCAGCTGCAACCCTGACAACCGTCGGTAAAATGTCGATTCCCGAGCTTAGAAAACGCAACTATCCGGAAACTGTGGTGATCGGCACCCTTGCCGGCGCTGCAACACTCGGTTTGATGATACCGCCTTCTCTCACGCTGATCGTCTATGGCGTGACGATCAATGAATCCATCACCAAGCTGTTCATAGCCGGTGTGTTGCCGGGGATCATACTCGCGGCCATGTTCATGGCCTATGTGGCGATTTATTCAAAGGTGTCCAAATCCTTTAATCCCAATAAAGAACCACCGATGTCATTCTCCGAGAAACTGTCTAATTCGAAGTTCCTGATCCCGGTTCTGATTCTCATCCTGGTGGTCATCGGATCGATGTATCTCGGAATTGCAACGGCGACCGAGGCCGCCGCGTTCGGTGTCGTCGGATCCTTGCTCATGGCTGCCGGTCAGGGGTCGCTCAGCTGGTCGACATTTACACAAAGCCTCATGGGAGCGACCCGGACATCGGCGATGATCGCCCTCATTCTCGCCGGTGCGGCTTTCCTGTCCCTGTCCATGGGTTTTACCGGCCTGCCCCGGGGGTTGGCCGACCTGATCGCCCGGCTTGAGCTGTCGCGGTTTGAATTGCTGATGGTTCTCCTCGTATTCTATATTGTTCTCGGTATGTTTCTTGACGGCATTTCTTCAGTTGTGCTGACCATGGCTGTTGTCGAACCCATGATCCGACAGGCCGGTATTGATCTCATCTGGTTCGGGATTTTCATCGTCGTGGTTGTCGAGATGGCGCAAATCACACCGCCGATCGGGTTCAATCTTTTCGTCCTCCAGGGAATGACCTCCCATGAGATGAGCTTCATTGCCCGGGCGGCGCTGCCCATGTTCGGGATCATGGTTCTCATGGTTTTTGTGCTCATCGCATTTCCGGAAATCGCTACCTTCCTGCCTGAAAATATGCGTGCGGGTCCGAGCTAGAGCAGGCCGATAATTCATGGGGGACGGACCCTCTTATCGGTCACGGGATGGGATAGCGTGAATTCAATTGTCTCGATTGGCATGCTCGCGGCCCGATACGGGCGCACCTTGCTCATCGCGGGACTGCTCGTTGGCATCTTTGTTCCCGGCCTGGCCCTGATGATGAAAGACTGGCTGCCGGAGCTTGTCGCCATGCTCTTGTTTCTCGGCGCCTTTCGGATCGGCCCGTACGATGCCCTTGCCGCCTTTCGCAATATGACGTCGGCTTTG
Source organism: Methyloligellaceae bacterium (assembly GCA_051009705.1). Taxonomy (GTDB): domain Bacteria; phylum Pseudomonadota; class Alphaproteobacteria; order Rhizobiales; family CAYWUX01; genus JANQOC01. Next base: position 3,668 of record JBPCWG010000273.1, read on the forward strand.
GGAATTGTATTGATCTTCCAGCTGTTGCTGCCGGTCATTTTCGTCTTGCTGCTGCTGGCGGCCGGATATAAAGGCAGCGTCCTCATCGCCAGCCTGGCGCTGATGCTGTCGGCGCCGTCGATTTCCGGTTCACCCAATCTCACAATCATGACCGGTCACGACCCGGCTCCGGCCCTGCAGCTTCTGGTCGTCGGTACGGCTCTCATGCCGCTGACGTTTTTTCCGACCTTCTGGTTGCTGCCGGACCTCGGCTCCACGGAGCTGGTCATCAAGGCCGCCTTCCGGCTCCTCCTGGTCATTGCCATGGCGACCGGTGTCGCGTTTTTCCTCCGCTGGGCTTTCCTCAAGCATCCGGGCCTGGAAACGATGAAAGCAATCGACGGCTACTCCGCCGTGGCGCTGGGTGTCATGGTGATTGGCCTGATGTCGAGTGTCGGCCCGACCATGTTTGGGGATCCCGCTAAATTCGCTCTCTGGCTTGGAATTGCCTTTCTCGCCAATTTCGGCCTTCAGATCTTCGTTTGGTTTGGTCTGCGGCACAGGATTCAACCCGGCCAGCAGGTGCCTGCCAGCATCATTGCCGGCAATCGCAATATCGCCCTCTATCTCGTCGGCCTGCCGGCTTCGGTGACGGACCCCCTTCTTCTCTTTATCGGCTGTTATCAGATCCCCATGTTCATGACACCGCTGCTTCTGAAGCGAATGTATGCAAAGGATTGAACTGGCGGCCCGCTCTCTGAGATTTGTACTAGAGAGCTTTTTCCTTGATCCATTCGCTCATGATGGCGATGACTTTTGCCTCGATCCCGAGAAATCCGTGGGGGGAGCGGCTGGTGCAGTGTCCGCTGGTCCTGGCCCGGCTTTCCACAATACGGAGTTGGGCATCGACGCCCGCACGTTTGAGTTTACGGGCAAACTGGCGGACTTTTCCAAGGGGCGTAACACGGCACTTGTCGTTGCGATTATGTATGAATAGGAGCGGAATCGAGAGCTTGTCGAGGGGCAGGTTTTGCAGACCGGAACCGGATTTGTCCGCCGCAACGAGTGAGCCTGTGAGGATCAGTCCCTTGACCTGCGGGGACGAAGTTCTGAGTGCGATATTTGCGGCCGAAACCGTTCCCCGGCTCGTTCCGACAATCACCATGGG
>JBPCWG010000274.1:0-6567 GCA_051009705.1 Methyloligellaceae bacterium
CCACGCTCCAACGAAGGCTTCAGTGAGTTGAAACCCTGATCTCGCGTTGAAACTCAGAAAGAATACCCATGACTCCTTTTGAAAATGAACATTTTGATAATCATGAGCAGATCATCTTTTGCAGTGACAAGGCCAGCGGTCTCCGGGGTATCATCGCCATTCATTCTACCCGCCTTGGACCCGCCGCCGGCGGTTGTCGAATGTACCCTTATGAGTCAACGGAAGCGGCGCTGACAGACGCCCTGCGTCTGTCCAGGGGCATGAGCTACAAGAACGCCCTGGCGGGCCTGCAGCTGGGCGGTGGCAAGTCGGTGATTATCGGCAATCCCCGGTCATCGGATAAGCCTGAGATTCTGCGCGCCTTTGGCCGCCATATCCAATCCCTGCAGGGTCGCTACTGGTCGGCCATCGATGTCGGTATAAGTGCCGCCGATGTCGCCATTATGAACGAAGAAACCGAGTTTGTATTCTCACTCGTGGACCCGGCCCGGGGACGGCAGGACACGGCGCTTTCCACGGCGCTTGGCGGATTTGTATCCATCAAGGCCTGTGTCAAACACCGTCTCGGCAAGGAGGATCTGTCCGGCGTGAAAGTCGCCGTTCAGGGTGTCGGCAAAACAGGCATGGACATCTGCCGCCAGCTTGCGGAAGAAGGCGCCGTCATCGTCGTTTCGGACATCAATGAGAATGCGGTCGTAGAAGCGGCGCAGAAATATGGTGCTTCAGCTGTTTCACCTGACAAAATCTACGAACAACAGGTGGATGTCTTCGTCCCTTGCGCCATGGGGGCAATTATCAATGATGAAACGCTGCCGAAACTGAAAGCCAGCATCGTTTGCGGTCTCGCCAATAACCAGCTTGCGGAAAACCGCCATGGCCGCGCACTTATGGAACGAAATATCCTGTACGCCCCGGACTATGTCGTCAATGCCGGCGGCATGCTCTACGCCTCGGACGATATCTTCGGCATCAACGACCCGGCACAATCGGAACAAAAAATCCGAAATATTTACAACACATTGCTTGGAATTTTCGCCCGGGCGGAGAAAGAAAATCTGCCGACTTCGGAAATCGCCGACAAAATGGCGCTGACCGTAATGGAAAATGGCAGAACCGAAGACCAGCTGCTGGAAACCATCGGCTGAACGATTTGAATGATGGGTATCCGGTCCTGACGGATTGTTATTTCGGACCTTTGGGATGCGGAAAGTACTCGCATCTTTTGCGCTTTGTATTCCAGACCTTGCCGCCGGGACAGCTTTTCTGAAAGTATATGTCCTGCATCTGATAATTCATGCCGGTGATTTCGGAAGTCTTGGAGGCATTTGCATAGGCACCAGGAACCAGGATGGCACTGATAACAATCGCGGCACTCAAAGAAGCAATATAAGGCATCCCAACCTCCGGAAATATTGGACCGACGAAGCGAATCAATTGCACGAACTATCAGTCTACAAGGTAGGTGAGTCGGGTTAAAGAGATCTTGTGAACCCCTGTAACAATACAGGGCGATCTGACCCCTCAATGGCTTCGGCAATCGATCCGTGCGCGCTTACAATCCGGATTCAATTGTCCAGCCATAGAGCCAGCCCAGGCGGTCGTGCATGTCTTCCGCCGAGAGTGATCTCAGGATTGCATTGCGTGTTTTGGCATGGGCACCGTCGGGGTGATAAATATGCTCCCCGACAACCCTCGAACCCACCTGCACCCGGGTCGTGCGGACAAGACGTTTGTCGAGATAGCTGGGGAAGGCTTTGTTGATATCACCGGAAAATCGTTCGACTTCGTGGGCCAGGCAAACCGCATCTTCCAGGGCCATGCAGGCGCCCTGAGCATAGTATTGCAGCATGGGATGGGCCGCGTCTCCAAGGAGTGCAACGCGGCCGTCGACCCAGTTTTCAATGGGATCGCGATCGCAGAGAACCCAGTATCTCCAATCCTTGCCGTGCTCGATGATCTGCTGTGCCATGGGATGGATATGGGAGAAATATTGCCGGACCTCATCATGACTGACCGGTTTGCCGGCAACCGGTTCGGGCGCATCATTGTGGCAGGTAATGACGAGGTTGAAGACTTTCCAGTCGGACAGGGGGTAGTGGACGAGGTGAACCCGGGGACCGGCCCAGAGCGTCGCCGCATTCCAGCGCAGTTCTTCCGGCATCTGCTCAGTGGGAATTAGGGAACGAAAAGACGTGTGCCCCGAAACCCGCGGCTCGCTGTCGCCGGCGACCTGTGTCCGCACCGCGGACCATAGCCCGTCGGCACCGACAAGCGCGCTGCCCTCATGGCTCTCCCCATTGGCAAGGGTTACGCGGACGCCGGATCCATCTTGATCGTATTTCTCCACTTGCGCATTGGCATGCAGGGACACATTGGCCCGGGCACGACAGGCTTCAAGCAAAGTCCTGTGAAGGTCGCCCCGGTGAACAACCGCGTAGGGATTTCCGAATCGTTTTCTGAACGGTTCATCCAAAGGCAGATCGACCAGGGTTTCCCCGGTCAGGGCATCCATCATGCGCAGCTGGTCGATAAAAACCGCCTTGCTGCGGGCGGCATCCCCGATCTGCAGATAATCAAAGCAATAGAAGGCATTGGGGCCGAGCTGAATTCCCGCCCCTATTTCGCTGAATTCCGAGGACTGCTCGAAAACCGATACGGCAAAACCTTTTTGCGCCAGACCCAGAGTTACTGCAAGACCACCGATCCCGCCTCCTGCCACGAGAATTCGAGTCGTCATCGCGCTTACTCCAGTCCGTTCTTAGGCGGCCTCTTGGGTTATCAGTCCCCGGTTCACCAGAATCTCGGCAATCTGCACCGTATTCAGTGCAGCACCCTTGCGGAGATTATCGGAAACCACCCAGAGATTGATGCCGTTTTCGATGGTCGCATCCTCACGGATCCGGGAGACGAAAGTCGCAAAATCGCCCACACATTCGACCGGTGTAACATAGCCGCCGTCTTCGTGTTTGTCGACGACGAGAATGCCCGGCGCTTCGCGCAGCACATTGCGAACTTCCTCGACGGTGATCGGCTTCTCGAACTCAATGTTGACCGCTTCGGAGTGGCCGACAAAGACCGGCACGCGAACGCAGGTTGCCGTCACCTTGATTTTCGGATCAAGTATTTTTTTCGTTTCCGCGACCAGCTTCCATTCCTCCTTCGTGTAACCGTCTTCCATGAATTCATCACAGTGGGGAATGACATTGAAAGCGATCTGCTTGGTAAACTGCTCCGCTTTCGGTGGTTCGTTCATATAGATGCCCTTGGTCTGATCAAACAGCTCATCCATGGCATCCTTGCCGGAACCGGAAACCGACTGATAGGTCGCAATGACCACCCTTTTGATCATCGCCACATCATGCAGGGGCTTGAGCGCGACCATCAGTTGCGCCGTCGAACAATTGGGGTTGGCAATAATATTCTTTTTTGAAAAACCCTCGACGGCATCGGGATTGGCTTCGGGAACGATCAGCGGTACGTCGATATCATAGCGCCAGGCACTGGAATTATCGATAACGATGCAACCCGCCGCGCCAATCTTCGGGGACCATTCCTTGGAAATGGTTCCACCCGCGGACATCAGGGCAAAATCACATTTGCTGAAATCAAAGGTTTCCAGATCGTGACATTTGAGATTCTTGTCGCCAAAAGAGACCTCAACGCCGATAGATCGTCTTGACGCAATTGGATACACTTCATCTACCGGAAACTCACGTTCCGCCAGAATATTCAGCATTTCGCGGCCCACATTTCCAGTGGCGCCGACAATAGCGATTTTGTAACCCATTTTCCTGTTTCCTGATTGAGCGAATATATCTTGGATACTGAGTTAAAACTTTTACTTACACAGTCAAGATAAATAATGAATTTATTTGCTTAGGACGCTGCTGACGCTTTCGTCAGAACAGCACATTTATCACATTCGTGGCAAAGCTCCTAGCGTCGTCTTGCAGGGCGCTGGCCATGATTATCGTGCTGATGAAAGGCGCCGCGATCAGGTAAATGAGCAACAGCCTTTGCAGGCGATGGGCGGAATCTTCCCTGTAACCCCGGGCGCGCAACAAAAACAAGGAGAGAATATAGCTGCCGATGACCGCGACCAGGGCGACAATCAGAACGACGATGCCGGTATTTCCAAATTGGGATCTGAGGACCACAGCCGGGCCGACAATGCATCCAATGAGGATCTGACACACGAAAATGGGGCCGATAACGGATTTCCATGCCATAAGTTCAATTTCTGCCAGCTCGCTTCTCTACCGGGACAAGACTAAGCGAAAGTGGTGCAAAAACGATTAAGTCACCGCCGGAAATACCGGTCAGGATCTGTTAACCATGTCCGCCACATTCGGCGGAATTTTCCCGGATTGTAGGCAGATCGATCCGATTCAGGAAAGCGCATCCATTTCGCCAATGACCGCTGCGCCCATGTCCGTCGTCGAAACTTCCTGCATACCGTCCTGCATGATGTCTCCGGTACGAAGTCCCTTGTCGAGCACATTGGATATCGCGGTTTCGACGATCTGCGCTTCCTCGCCGAGATCGAACGAATAACGAAGCGCCATGGCGAAACTGGCAATCATGGCAATCGGATTGGCCTTGTTCTGTCCGGCAATGTCCGGCGCCGTACCGTGAACGGGTTCATAAAGTGCGGCCCGTTTGCCGTTTGCATCCTCAGCACCGAGAGAGGCCGACGGCAGCATGCCGAGGGATCCGGTCAACATCGAAGCTTCATCGGACAGGACATCGCCGAATAGATTGTCGGTGACGATGACGTCAAACTGTTTCGGCCAGCGAATGAGCTGCATGGCGCAATTGTCGGCCAGGATATGATTGAGTTCGACGTCGGAAAAAGACTTCTTGTGCAGAGCCGTCACGGTGTCGTTCCAGAGAACCCCCGAGACCATCACATTTCTCTTCTCGGCGGAATGCACCTTGTTGGATCGCTTGCGGGCCAGTTCGAAACCGACAGCGGCAATACGCTCGATTTCACTTGTCGTATAAACGGTGGTGTCCACGGCCCGTTTCTGTCCATCCTCCAGGGTGACGATTTCCTTGGGTTCCCCGAAGTAAGTGCCGCCGGTGAGTTCTCTCAGGATGAGAATATCCAGGCCCTCGACACGATCCCGCTTCAGGCTCGAGGCGTCCGCAAGGGCCGGGTAGACGATGGCCGGACGCAGATTGGCAAACAGGTCGAGATCTTTTCGCAGGCGTAACAGCCCGGCTTCGGGTCGCACGTCGAACGGGACATCGTCCCATTTGGGACCGCCGACCGCGCCGAAGATGATCGCATCGGATTTCCTGGCGATATCGACTGTCTCATCGAGGATTGAAACCTTGTGGGCATCATAACAGGCACCGCCGACAAGACCTTCTTCAATATTGAAAGTTACGGTTCCGCGTTTGTTAAACCATTCGATGATGCGTTTAACTTCGGCATGAACTTCAACGCCGATGCCGTCTCCGGGAAGAAAAAGCAGGTTCTTGGTGGTCATAGGGCAATCCTGTATTCTTGATTTTTAATTCTTAACTCTCAATACACGCGACAGGCGTCAAAAACGTTTTCCGACAGGGCTTCTGCCGTTCAGTTGTTGTCATTGCTCGAACGCCCGAATATAAATCCGACGACACCGCCGAGCAGGGTCGCCAGGATTTCCTTGGACAGGCTGTTGGTCACCGCCAGGATGATAATGGTGGGAACAAGGAGAACAAGGCCGAAAGTCTGTATCGTCGACGGACCCCATCCCGGCGTGCGCCGGTAGACGAGCCAGCCGCCCCCCAGGAACATCAGGAGTGCAATCAAAAGGCTTGAAAGCTTGACAATATCCATCGATGTTTCCCCCCATATTCTTTGACGGCCCGAAACGGCCAGAAACTTTTGCGACCCCGTGCCCGGACCTGTTCAGATCCGGCAAGGTTGGAACTACAAACAGTGAAAGCTCAGGCCCAGGGTCTGGCCGCGCCTGCCTTTTCCTCGAAAGAGCTGATGGATGTTTCTTTTTTCAAGGTCAGGCCGATATCGTCCAGGCCTTCGAGCAGACATTCTTTCAAGAAGGGATCGATATCGAATGATATCTCACCGCCATCGGGCCCCTTGATGACCTGGTTTTTCAGATCCACGGTCAATGTAGCGTTAGCGCCGCGTTCGGCATCCTCCATCAGCTTGTCAACATCTTCCTGCGGCAGCGCGATCGGCAAAACGCCGTTCTTGAAGCAGTTATTGAAAAAGATATCGGCGAAAGAGGGGGCGATAACACATTTGATCCCGAAATCCAGGAGCGCCCAGGGCGCATGCTCGCGGCTCGACCCGCAGCCAAAATTCTCCCCGGCCACCAGAATCTTGGATTCGCGATAGGCCGGTTTATTCAATACAAAATCCGGAATTTCATCGCCATTGTCATCGAAACGCATTTCGTCGAACAGGTTCTTGCCAAGACCCGTACGCTTGATGGTCTTGAGAAACTGTTTGGGAATTATTTTGTCGGTATCCACATTGATCATCGGCAATGGAGCGGCGACACCTGTCAATTCTGTGAACTTATCCATGTCTTTATTCTCGAAGTCTCT